>DQTD01000101.1 GCA_016839105.1 Candidatus Altimarinota bacterium | reverse complement strand
CTACACTCTAAACTCCAGACCACGAAAATTACTCAATTTTGACACTCCACATACCAGATTTACTTCTTGTTCGGTTTAGTTCTTGAATTTAGGAACACGTAAAACAACTTGCAAAAAATTGCTTTTATCGCGATAATAGATGCACTTTTATACATTTTATTACATAATATCAATATGATAGAAATTGAAAAAGCTACAACTGAAAAAAGTACTACAGAAGAGCCAATTGATATAAAACCAAAAAAGCCAAGTAAAATTCAAACATTACGAGGATTTCAAGATTTACTTCCAGATTTTCAAGATTATTATACAATGATTAAAAAAGCAGTTCGACACCGAGGTCGACAATCTGGATTTAAACGAATTACCACTCCTATAATGGAAGAAACAGCCGTTTTTTCACGTTCATTAGGAGAAAGTTCTGATGTAGTAAGCAAAGAAATGTTTACAATGACCAGTCGTTCTGGGAAATTAATGACACTAAAACCAGAAGCAACCGCAGGAATTGTTAGGGCGTATATTGAACACGGAATGCATACACTTCCTCAACCTGTTCAACTCTATTCAATAGAACCTCAATTTCGATATGACCGACCTCAAAAAGGGCGATTTCGACAATTTCATCAAGTAGATTTTGAAGTATTAGGAATGAAAGATCCGTCTATCGATGCACAAATGATTCACATGGCGTATAAAATACTTGAAGATTTACAAATTTCAGATAGAGTTGATATTCAAATTAATTCACTAGGATCTGCAGAAAATAGAGAAGAGTATATGGAAGCACTTCGAGATTTCTTTTTTGATAAAAAACAACATTTATCTGAAGATTCACAAGCGAGACTTGAAATAAACCCTCTTCGAATTTTAGATTCAAAAGATGAAGATGATCAAATTCTTGTTTCAATGGCGCCAAAATTAAAAGACTTTCTTTCTCCAGAAAGTAAAGCATTTTATGAAACGGTAAAAGATTATTTACGAGAATTAAATATCCCTTTTTACGAAAATGAAGGGCTTGTTCGAGGGCTTGATTATTACTGTGACACCGTTTTTGAAATTTGGGATAAATCTCAAGGAGCCCAAAATGCCATTGGTGGAGGAGGTCGATATGACGGACTTGCAGAACTTTTAGGTGGAGTTCCTACTCCAGGAGTAGGTTTTGCAATGGGAGTAGAAAGAATTGTAGGGCATATGAAAGATTCAGGAATTAAACCTGCTTCAAAAGATAACGTACAATTTTTTGTAGCACAATTGGGAGAAGAAGGAAAAAAGAAAGCATTAAAAATTACCACAAATCTTCGAGATTTAGGATTTCATGCGCTGGGAGGAATGGGAAAAAGCTCTATGAAAGCTCAGTTAAAAATGGCTGATAAATCTGGTGCACGCTGGGCGATTATTTTAGGAGAAATTGAAGTTCGAGAAAACAAAGCAATTTTAAGAGATATGAAACTTGGAAAACAAGAAATAATTCCATTAGAAAATATAGAACAAACCGTAATTGAGCGATTAGGAGAAAAACCAGATATATACACGCTAGGAGATTAATACTACTTTATAATTCAAAAAATTCATGACAAATGTTTTAAATGCACGATTTTTTAGCTCGGAAGCGGGAATGCACTTTGCAACGAAAACTGTAAAAAATTTAAAAGTTCAACTTTCTGAACTTACTATTAAAAAATTTTCATGTGGAGAGTTTTATGTAAAATATAATGAGTCTCTTCGAGGACGAGATATATTTTTATTTCATACTATTCGATCTGGAACAATTAATGAAGATTTCATGCAACTATTTTTATTATGCGACGCAGCCAGGCAGAGTGTTGCCAAAAGTATAACTGTAATTCTTCCTCACTTTGGGTATTCTCGGCAAGATAAAATCCATGATGCACGAGAAGGAATTTCTGCAAAATTAATGGCAGACTTATTGGTAAAATCAGGAATGACTCACATGGTTACACTTCATTTGCATTCTGACCAAACTCAAGGATTTTTTGATGTTCCTGTAGATAATGTAAATACACAAAACATGTTTGTAAATCATTTCAAAAAAATTCAAGAAACAAAAAATATTCAAGATTTTATTGTAGTTTCTCCCGATGCAGGAGGTGCTAAATTTGCAAAATCATTTGCAGATAAATTAGGAGTAGATTTAGCAATCATGCATAAATCTCGACCAAAACATAATCAAGCAGAAATTAGTGAAGTTGTTGGAGATGTAAAAGGAAAAACCTGTATTTTCGTAGATGACATGATTGATACCGCAGGAACTATTTGTGCTGCGAAAGACGCACTTACACAATACGGAGCAAACCCAGAGGTATATTTATGTGCGACACATGCAATTTTTTCTGGACCTGCTGTTGAACGGTTAAACAAGGCAAATTTTCAAGAAATCGTTATATCTGATTCTATTCCATTAAAAGCAGATATAAAAAATAGCACAGTGCTTTCTTCTAGTGAATTACTCGCAAATATTATTCGAAATACATTAGAGCAAAAATCAGTTTCTGAATTATTTTAAAATAATTCAGAAAATAAATTTTTATCAAAAAAAAATCAGATATAAATTTATATCTGATTTTTTAATGAAAATTTGATGTTTATTAATATTCAGATTTTTATATATCACATGCTGGTTCAAAATTTCCTTCGACAATACTTACAATTTTTCCTTTATTTCCTGGTCTATCGGCCTTATTTGCCAATTGTCCACACGCTGCATCTACATCATCTCCCATTGTCATTCTAATTGTAGAAGGAACATCATATTCATTTAACAAAATATTTTGCATAATACGCATTTCTGGTTCATCTGGAGTAATTAAATCATCTCCACATTCTGGATTAACATTATATGGAATAAAATTTAAATGAGCCATTCTATGCTGTAATAATTTTCCTAAATCATGTGCATCTTCTCGTCTATCATTTTTTCCTTTTAAAACAACATATTCATAAAAAATTCTTCTTCCTGTTTTTTTAGTATATTTATCTAAAATAGGCATGAGCACATCTAAATTATATGTTTTATTCATTGGCACCAATTCATCTCGTAATTTATTTGTTGCTGCATGAAGCGAAAATGCAAGATTTACAAGCAATCCCTCTTCTAATAACTTTTCTATACCAGGTACAATTCCAACCGTTGAAAGAGTAATATGTCGCACTCCGATTCCAAATTTTTTATCATCATTTAGAAATTTAATTGCAGAAATAACATTTTCATAATTAAACATTGGCTCACCCATACCCATAAACACAATATTTCGTACTCGTGCTTCATGTGGAGGATTTTTACCATTCCACTTTGCTTCTGGATTTTCCTCTAAATACTCTTCTTTCAAAATTCTATTCCAATATAACACTTGTTCGTATATTTCTCGTGCAGTTAAATTTCTAATAATTCCCATTTTTCCTGTAGCACAAAACACACAACCAGCAGGACATCCAATTTGACATGAGATACAAGCTGTTTTTCGCCCTTTATGTCGCATTAAAACAGACTCTATAAACTTTCCATCGTCTGTTTTAAATAATATTTTTTCTGTATCTTTACTTCTCACATGCTTTGTTTTTTCTAAAACTGAGAATTTTTGTTTTTCCTCTAGATCTGCTCGTAAATCCTCTGACAATGTTGTAATTTCTGAAAAATTTGTAACTAAATCACGAAAAATTGCGTGATTAACTTGTGAAATTCTAAAGTTTTTTTGCCCTGCTTCTTCTAAAAATTTTGAAAACATGTTTTTTTAATTATAATTAAACTGTAAATACCTATTCTATAATTTCTGATCCTAATATTTTTATATTGTTTGTAATATTTAAAATATTCTCCGATAAATTATTATTACTATCGACACTCACTATATCATTTTTTTCTTTAATATCTGTAGGTGAAATTTTAATAGTTTTTCTTACATATGGAATATAGTTCAATTCAAGTGTTAAATCTGAATATGAAAGAGCTTTCATCACTTCTTTTAAACCTTCAGTAATTTCTTTTTCAGACTTAAATACAAAGTCAGAACTACTACTTATAGATTTTTTTATAGTATTTTTATTTTCTATAGAAAAATTTTCAGTATAATACTCTTTCAAAAGATTCTTTAATATATCATCTGATAATCCCCCCTGTTCATGTAACTCTTTTATTTTTTGTAAAGTATTTTCTGCTATATTTATACTAAATTTCGAATTTCCAATCTGTTTCTTTTTTTCAATACTCCTTACATATAAAACTCTGGCTGAAAGTGTTATTTCTTCCGTTGTATGTGTTTCAAAATTTTCTTTAATATCAATAATAATATTTTCAATTTTTACTCCTTTCATTTCTGGACGAGATAAAAACTCCTGAATATTATTTGTAATATCCGCTTGAATAAGTTGATGCTTTGTTAATTCTTTTTCAAATTCTTGCTTTGGACTGCCTGCTATAGTCACCCATTTAAATATAACTTTTTCTTCAAAATTTTCTAAAAATTTATTTGCAAAACTTAATTTAATTTCATCTGTTAAAAATTTTCCATCTGGAATACTAATAATAGAAGAAATTTCCCAAACATTTTCATCTCGCTCTATAGCAGAAACTTGTAAAGGCGTAAATTGTGGAGCTAAATCTTGCAAATAATCTTGAAAAGCTGCTAATAAATCTTTTTTTAATTTATTTGAAATATTTGGAGAACTAAAATTTGCAGTTCGAATCGTTTCAAAATCGATATTAACTTCTTTATTAAAATGATTCTCTAACTCTGCAATAATTGCTAATTTACTCGATTTAAAAATTGTTACGTTTTCTGGAACCTGCAGCTGTCCAATAATTTTTATACTTTTATCTGTTACACTTAATACTTTTAATTCTTTTAATTTTCCTTCTTGAATTTTTTCTGGAATAATTTTTGTAAGCAATTCTATAGACTCTTTTTCTGCTTCAATTTTAGCCGAAATATCAAAAAGAGAAGAATACAAAGGAACAGATGTAAACAAAATAATAACAAGTAATGTTAATATTTTACGAGCAGAAACCTGTTTTTTTATTTCTTGAGTAGGCGTAAATCCGTACGCAATCAACACAATAACTCCAACGAAAATAATAGCAAGAAAATTGACAAAAAATAAAAGAAAACTTCCCCACGCCGCTGCCATATTTCCCAACGAAAGTTCGATTCCAACAACCGCAAGTGGAGGCATTAAACTCGCCGACATCGCAACTCCAGCCACACTAGCCGAAAGTCGAGCATACCCCAATGAAAGTAATGCTATAATCGCCGAAAAAATCGCAATAAATAAATCTAAAATATTTGGAGAAATTCTCGCTAAAATTTCTGGTTGTTCTATTTTTAATGGAATTAACAGTGCAAACAAAAAAGATATTACTATCGAAATAACAACACTTTTAAACAAAAAATTCGTTGCTTTCCAAAAAAAACTTGACTGTCCTGTTGCCATTGCAAAACTCATTCCTTGCATTGGACGAATAAGCGGAGCAATAAGCATTGCTCCAATAATTACCGCAACAGAATTTTGAAGAAGGCCAAATGTTGCGATCAACGTAGATAAAATAATTTCCATCCAATACAGCTTATCTGGGGTATTTTGTTTTTTGATAAGCAATGCAATTTCTGTTTTTTTCTCGCCTGATTGTTCTAAAAATTCAAATTTTTCAAAACTAAATTTTTCTTTTATTATACACCATATTGTTTGTTCTTGACGTTTCTGTTTTTCTTCTGATTCATAATGTTTACTATTTTTTTTCTCTAAAATTTCTTTTGCTTCACTTTTTAACACTTTTTTTTCTTCATTTGTAAGCTTTCTATCATCAGAAAAATCTTCTATTTTAATTTCAGACATAAGAATTTTATAGTATAACATTTATAAAAACAGGACAGTGATCTGACCCCATTTGTGCATTAATATATCCTACTTCAGATATATTTAAAAGAAAAGATTCTGGAGTAAAAAAATAATCAATTCTCCACCCAACATTCCTCTCTCTTGCTCCTCCTCTATAACTCCACCACGAATATTGATCAACCACACTCATATTTTTTTCTCTCCATACATCCTTAAATCCAGAATGTATCCAATTCGTAATCTCTGCTCTTTCTAAAGGATGAAATCCTATTTTTCCTTCATTTTGCTTTGGACGAGCAATGTCAATTTCAGTATGACATGTGTTTACATCTCCAGAAAAAATAACTATTTTTTCTAACCCTCCATCACTTTTTTTTGCTTCTAAATATTTTACATATTCTAAAAATTTTTTATAAAATACTAATTTTTCGTGCCATGCTTCTTCACTTTTTCCTCCATTTGGAAAATACACAGTAAGTACTGAATACTCTATTTCATTTTTCTTAAAATCAATTCGTGAAATTCTTCCTTCATTATCTTTGTAAAAATGAGACATTCCCGATATAAATTTTATATTATTTCGATTAATCTCATTTTTTTCTATAAAATTTTTAGAAATCCAAATAGATGTTCCAGAATATCCCGCTTTTACTGCTTCAGTATAAAACTGAGTAAATTTTGAAAATTCTTCAATAATATTTGTAATTTGATTTTCCTTACACTTTGTTTCTTGCATGCAAAAAATATCTGGCTGATAGTTTTCTAAAAAATTTTTCAATTCTCCTTTTTTATGCACCGCACGAATTCCATTTACATTCCAAGATATAATTTTCATAGACAATGGTTTTATATATATAAATAGAATAATATAAATAGAATAACATAAATAAAAAATAGCACCAACAAGTGATGCTATTTTTTATTAACGAACTTTGTGCATAAATATTTTTACGCTTCTGCAGAAATAACTTCTTCCGCTTTTGCTAATTTTGCTAATTTTTCAGCTTTATCTTTTTCATATTGCTTTCGAAATATTGCTCCTGCTGGAATTAATTTCCCAATAATTACATTTTCTTTCAGACCATGTAATGTATCTTTTTTACCAGAGATAGATGCATCTACCAAAACTCGAATTGTTTCTTGAAATGACGCAGCAGACAACCACGAATCTGTAGTCAATGCACTTCGAGTAAGACCCAGTAATTGTCGTTCAAATACTGGAGCTTTTTTATCAGGATTTTCCCGAATAAATCGAGTAACTTTATAATAATCTGTAAGCTCTCCATTTACTAAATCAGTATAATCCCCCTTATCTATTACTCGAATCCGAGAAAACATTTCTCGAACAATTACTTCCATATGTTTATCATGAATTGTTTGCCCTTGCGAAGCATAAATCCCTTGAACTTCTCGAGTAATATATCGTTGAACTGTTGCAAAATTTGTCTGAGCTAATAATTCTCTAAGGTTGAAATGCCCAGAAATCAAAGGATCCCCTGATTTAATCATTGCTCCATCTTCAACTAAGAAATTTTCATTTCCTTGAAATTCATATTGGTCAGAAATCTTTTCATCATGCTTCACTATAATTTCACTTTCTGTAATTTTTTCTACAGTTCCAGGATAATTTGCTCGCATAATAGTTGTTCCTTTTGCAATAATTTTTCCAGATTTAACGACATCGCCTTCTGAAACTAAAATTTTCATCACAGAGAAAATTGGATACACATCTTGTCCTTTTTCTTGTGCTTCAATATGAATAGTAACTGAATGATTTGTTCGTTCAAATCGAACTTTACCATTAATTTTTGACAATATCGCAGGAGTTTTTGGATTTCGAGCTTCAAATAATTCCTCAACTCGTGAAAGCCCTTGTGTAATATCATTTCCAGCATCTGCAACTCCCCCCATATGAAAAGTCCGCATAGTAAGCTGTGTCCCTGGTTCACCAATTGACTGCGCAGCAATAATTCCAACAGGAGTACCAAGTTGAACATGCCTATCATCTCCAAGATCTCGACCATAACATTTTTGACACACACCTTTTTCAACAGTACAATCAAGAATAGATCTTATTTGAACCTCAGGAAGCTCATTATCATTTATCAATTTTAACATATCTCTATCAACTTCTTGATTACGAACACCAATCACCTCTCCATTATTATCTGCTAAATCTTTTACAAGATGTCGCCCTAAAAGTCGTTGATCAAAAGTTACTCCTAATGATTTTGAATCTTCTCGTGTAATAGTATATGGATACTCATTTCCACAATCCACTTTTCGAATAATTGTATCTTGAACAGCATCTACAAGCCTTCGAGTTAAGTACCCTGCTTCTGCTGTTTTTAATGCTGTATCAGATTTTCCTTTTCGACCTCCATGCGTTGCAATAAAGTATTCTACAATCGAAAATCCTCCTTTTAGATTTGATTTAATAGGAAGTTCAATAGTTCGTCCTCCTGGATTTGCCACCAAACCTTTCATTCCACACATTTGAGTAATTTGCCCCCAGTTCCCCCGAGCTCCAGAGTCAATCATATAATAAATATGATTTTCTGTATCTTTTTTAAATTCTTTAATCATGGTTTCTGATATTTCAATTTTTGCATCAGCCCACACTTTAATTGAATGCGTATACCGTTCATCATCAGAAAGAAGACCTTTTTTATATGCAGCATTTACTTTTTCCAATAACTTTGTTGATTTTTCTAAAGTTTCATGTCGTGATTCAGGAACAACCATGTCGTTCATACCAATAGACAAACCAGATTTAGTAGAATATTTAAACCCTAATTCTTTAATATCATCTGCGAACTGTACAACTCTTTCTGTAGAAACTTTTTCAAAAATTTCAGTAAATAACTTATCAATTGCCTTATTTTTAAATACTTCATTTCTATAACCCAATCCTTCTGGAATAATTGAATTAAAGACCGCTCTACCATACGAAGTATTTTCAATAATTTCTCCATCAATTCGAATAGAAACTTTTGCTTGAATATCCAAATTATCCGTGTCATATGCATATCTTGCCTCTTGCATAGAACCATAAATATTCCCTTCTCCTTTACGACCATCATGAATCGTCGTAATATAATATGACCCAAGAACCATATCTTGACTTGGAGTAATAATAGGGCTCCCAGAAGAAAGTTTTAAAATATTTGTAGTTGATAGCATCAACTCTTTTGCTTCTTTTTGTGCTTCTGCAGATAATGGTAAATGAACTGCCATTTGATCCCCATCAAAATCCGCATTATACGCAGCACATACAAGAGGATGAATTTGAATTGCTCGCCCCTCAATTAAAACAGGAGAAAAAGCTTGAATTCCCAATCTATGAAGAGTTGGTGCTCGATTTAAAAGTACATATTTATCTGAAATTACTTCTTCCAGTAAATCCCAAACAATTCCAGCATTTGAAGCAATAATCTTTTCTGCTCCTTTTACATTATGAGTATATTCGTTTTGAATTAACGCCCCAATTACAAATGGTTTAAATAATTTTAACCCCATTTTTTTAGGAATACCACATTGATGCAATTTTAATTGTGGACCCACTACAATTACCGACCGTCCAGAATAATCTACTCGTTTTCCAAGAAGATTTTGACGGAACCGACCTTGTTTCCCTTTTAGCATATCTGAAAGAGATTTTAATTGTCGTTTATCTGATGCAAATGCTACTCGACCAGAACGAGGTGAATTATTCAGAAGCGTATCAACCGCTTCTTGCAACATTCGTTTTTCATTTCGACAAATAACTTCTGGAGCTCCAATAGATAATAATCGTTTTAAACGGTTATTACGGTTAATAATTCTTCGATATAAATCATTTAAATCCGATGCAGCAAATCTCCCTCCATCAAGCTGAACCATCGGACGAATATCTGGTGGAATTACAGCAAGTGTTGTAATAAGCATCCATTCTGGTTTAATTCCAGATTTTTTAAGCGATTCAAAAAATTGAACATTTCGAATAATTTTAATTTGTTTTTGCCCTGTTGCACCAGGTTGATCTTCTCTCAAAATTGCAAGTTCAGCATCAACATCAATTTTTTCAAGAAGAATTTTTACAGCCTCTGCACCTGTTCCAGCAGTAAACATATGACCAAATTTCATACTTAAGTTTCTGTATTCAATTTCTGTAATAACCGATTTAATTTGTACTTTTTCTAATTCATCTTCTGCTTGTCGCATAGCTTCTTGCAGATTTTCTAATTGTTCCGAAAAATCAGATTGAAGTTTTTCTAAATCTGAATTATTTAAGTTTCCATCTCGAATTTCTGATTGAACTCGAACCTCTTCTCTTTTAAATTTATCTTGAATATCTTTTTTTGCTTTTTTTGCTTGAGATGTTAAATCAATTTTAACATTTTCTCGCTCCGATTCATCAACATGCGTAATAATATAAACCGCAAAGTATAAAACTTGCTCTAGTGTTTTAACTGGCATATCTAAAGCAATACCAATTCTCGATGGTGTAGATCGAACATACCATGTGTGCGAAACAGGAACACATAAATCGATATGCCCCATTCGTTCTCGACGCACAATAGATTTTGCAACCTCTACTCCACATTTTTCACATGTTATTCCTTTATAACGAATTCTTTTGTATTTTCCACAATAACATTCGTAATTTTTAGAAGGACCAAAAATTCGTTCACAAAATAAACCATCTAATTCAGGTCGTTGTGTTCGATAATTAATCGTTTCTGGTTTTGTAACTTCTCCATGAGACCATTCATGAATCAATTCGGGCGAAGCAATTTTCAAAGAAATTGACGCAAAATCATTATCAAGTTGTTTCATAAAACAATTTTATTAAGAATATAGTATTTTTTAAAATTTTTTTAACTGGAAGTATAAAAATCTGACTTAGAAGCTGTAAAAAAAGTTTTTTCTTCGTCTGAAGCCATATCTGTACTTTTTTCAGAAGAAAGTACTATTATTTTATGAGCAATAATTTCTGTTTTAAACACTTTTATATTTTTTTTATTTACAAAATTTCGTGTTTTAATCGAACCCTCTATATACACAACATCTGACAATTTACAAACACGAGTAATATCTGCTAGTTCATCCCAAGCCACAATATTATGAAATTCTGAGGAAACGTATTTATCATCACTCTGTGTTTGAAGAGAAAATACAGAAAGTTTTCTCCCCGAAGTAATAGTCTTTTGTTCTGGCTCTCTTGCAATTTTTCCAAGAAGCGTTACAGAGTTTACAGTTTTAATAGTATTTAAATTTTTCATACTGCTCATAAATTAATAACTAGACTTCTCCTTCTTGCACAGGAGGAATTTCTCCATGAACTTCTGCATTTAATTCTGCATCTGTTTCATGAATTTTCGTATTTAATTCAGAAACTTTGTCTTCTTCTGGAATTGAAGAATTTTCATCTGTATACATTTTATCTAATTCAAGATCAACATCTTCGTTTTTATCATTTTCTAAATCAACTTCTAACCCAAGACCTTGTAATTCGTGAAGAAGTACATTAAACGATTCTGGAATAGATGGTTTTTCAAGCGGCAATCCTTTTACAATTGCTTCATACGCTTTTGATCGACCCACAACATCATCAGATTTAATAGTAAGCATTTCTCTCAGAATATGAGAAGCAGAATAAGCCTCAAGTGCCCAAACCTCCATTTCCCCAAACCGTTGCCCTCCTTGCTGTGCTTTCCCCCCTAAAGGTTGTTGCGTAACAATAGAATATGGACCAACTGATCGAGCATGAAGTTTATCTTCTACAAGATGATTCAATTTAATCATATAAGTAATACCCATTGTTGTCTTAAATTGAAACGGATCTCCTGTTTTTCCATCAAATAATTGAGTTTTCCCGTCCTCTGGAAGGTCCGCATCTTTCAAAAACTGAGTAATTTCTTGCGAAGAAATACCATTTAAGACTGGAGTTGCAAATTTAACTCCCATTTTTTTACCAACTAACCCGAGATGTGTTTCTAAAATTTGTCCAATATTCATACGAGAAGAAACCCCTAATGGATTTAAAATAATATCTACATAAGTACCATCCGCCAAGAAAGGCATATCTTCTCTTGCAACAATTTTTGAAATCACTCCTTTATTTCCATGTCGTCCAGCCATTTTATCTCCAACTTGAATTTTTCGAGTTTGTGCTACATACACTCTAATTTGCTTTAATACACCTTGATGTAAATCGTGTCCTTTTTCTTTTGTAAAAATTTGAATATCAATTACTTTACCTCCTTCACCTCCTGGAAGACGAAGCGATGAATCTCTCACATCTTTTGCTTTTTCACCAAAAATTGATTGAAGAAGTTGTTCTTCTGGTGTGAGTTCGACTTCTCCCTTTGGAGTAATTTTCCCAACCATAATATCTCCATCATTCACCCATGAACCAACTCTAACAATACCATCTTCGTCAAGATTTGAAAGTTTCGCATCTCCAACATTTGGAATATCTCGTGTTACCTGTTCGTTTCCAAGTTTTGTTTCTCGAATATCTATTGCAAAGCTTTCAATATGAATTGAATCATAATACCCCTCTTGTGCAACTTTATCAGAAATGATAATGGCATCTTCATAGTTATATCCTTCCCATGGCATATATGCCACAACGAGATTTTGACCTAAAGCCAATTCTCCATTCTCTGTAGATGCTCCATTAATAAGAGTTTGTCCTTTCACAACTTTTTCACCTTTTGAAACATCTGGTCGAAAGTGAAAACATGTCGTTTGATTCGATCGAATATAATTTGGCAGTTCGTATGTTCGTCGTTTTCCAGAGTTATACTGAACCGTAATTTCTCGTGCATCAATTTCTGTAATTTCTCCGTCTTCATCTGCGATAATTGAAGTACCAGCAGCTCTAGCAACCTCTCCCTCAAGACCTGTTCCAACAATTGGAGCATGAGGATTTATTAAAGGAACCGCTTGCCGTTGCATGTTTGATCCCATTGATGCTCGCGTATTATCATCATTTTCAAGAAATGGAATAAGTGCAGTTGTCTCAGAAACAATTTGTTTTGAAGAAATATCAAAATGTGTAACCGATTCAGCAGGAACAAGAGAAGCTTCTCCTCTAATTCGAGCAGGAATCATAGACCCTATAACATTCCCATAATCATCTACATTTCCTGACAGTTGTCCAACTACAATATCTTGTTCTTCTGCAGCATCTAAATAATGAATATCTGCATCTACAAAATGTCCTAATTGAACAATCTCTTGACCAGATTTTGCAATTTTTTTCGCTAATTCCTCTGTAATTAAATCACCACTTTTCCCACCAGCAATATCTTCATTTAAAATTCGTCCAACTAAATCTCCAGAAACAGGAAGCTCTCTTTTGGCAAGTTGCAACGGTGTTGTAATAAATCCATATTGATTCACTTTTGCATATGTTGCAAAATGCAATACTAATCCAATATTTGGCCCCTCTGGCGTAGCGATAGGACAAATTCGCCCAAAATGCGAAGAATGCACATCTCGAACATCAAACCCTGCTCGTTCTCGAGAAAGCCCACCAGGCCCCATTGTAGAAATACGCCGTTTATGCGCTAATTCTGCTAATGGATTAATTTGATCCATAAATTGAGAAAGCTGAGAACTTGCAAAAAACTCTCGCATTGCAGCCGTAATAGGTCGTGAATTCACAATTTGAACAGCTGTAATGGCTTCTAAATCAACAACTGTCATTCGATCTTTCGCAATTCGATCAACTCGCATTAACCCAACTCGAAATTTATTCATTACTAATTCTCCAACACTTCGAATTCGTCGATTTTGAAGATGATCAATATCATCAACACTTCCACCAGTTTTTGCAGTTAATTTAATTAACTCTTTCATAATTGGAAGAAAGTCAGAAATTTGAAAAACTCTATTTTCTCTCGTATCAGGTTTATCAAGATTAAATCGTTTATTTAATTTATATCGAGCAATAGGACCTAAATCATATTTACGAAAATCAAAAAACATTGAATCTACAAGAGATTTTGCATTTTCTGCTGTTGCCATATCCCCTGGTCGAATTTTTCGATAAATTGATTGATACGCCTCTGCAACTGTTTTAGCAGAATCTTTTTCAAGAGTATTCATTAATACCTCTCTATCAGCTTCTTGCATATCTCCAAATGCTTCAATAATATCTGCATCTGTTTCATATCCAAAAATACGCATTAATTGCGTTGCAGGAAATTTTCGTTTTCGATCAATCTTTGCATATAATAATTTTTTCTTATCAGACTCTATTTCAAGCCACACTCCTCGTCGAGGAATAATTTTTGTAGCAAAAGCACCCGGAACACCCTGAACTCTAGAGAAAAATGCACCAGGAGACCGAACAATTTGATTTACAACAACTCGCTCAATACCATTAATAACAAATGTACCTTTTTCTGTCATCAGAGGCATAACCCCAAGAAACACTTCTTGTTGCTTAATTTCACCTGTCTCTTTATTCACAAGCTTAACCTCTACTTTTAAATTTGCTTCATACGAAAGATTATCTCGCTTTGCAGTTTCCGGATCAATTTTGGCATCTTCTAAAGAATGTTTCAAAAAATGTACTTCTACTTTTTTTCCAGAAAAATCTTGTAACGGAGAAATTTCTTGAAGCATTTCATGAATCCCATTTTTTAAGAAATCATCATATGAATCAAGTTGAACCTGAATAAGGTTTGGCAAATATTCCGCGTCTTCACTTTCCGAGAAAAAGTATCGTCCATTCACAACCTTTGTAGGTTTTTGAGTAAACAAATCTTTTTTTACAGCTTTTGGCATAATAAAAAAATAATAAAAACAAGAAAAACACTATAAAAATGTCATCTTTTTCTTCAGTACTCAATCAAAACAGAAAAGAATGTGTATAATGTGCGATAATTATACTTTTTTTTCACAATAAAAACAAGCAATAATCTCCATTTGTAAAATAACAACAAAGGATCATTGCAAATGAAGCGATCATTTCACTATTTCACAATCCAAAACACAGCAGAATACACTTTTTCATCCAAATGTGTAAATT
>DQTD01000083.1 GCA_016839105.1 Candidatus Altimarinota bacterium | reverse complement strand
TGAATCTAAACCTGTAAACAATTCTGCTTCTTCTTTATTCAAAAATAATAAATTACAATGTGCCAATAAATTTTTATTTTCCTCTGACTCTACCCCTAACTCTAAACGCTCTCGACCAGGATTCCACGATAAAATAGTTTTGTTATGTTTCTCTAAATAATGTAATAATTCAGATGTAATATTATTTTCTAGTCCAGAAGAAATATGACATAAATAAATTGCAACTGGATCAATTTTTTCAATATCAGAGGCGTGAATTTCTCTAAATTTTTTATTTGCCTGAGACGTAAAAATAACAGTTCGCTCTCCTTGATACGAATTTAAAATAACAGAAAAACCACTTTCTGTATTTTGTAATACTTGAATATTTTCTATTTTTACTTTTTCTTTTTGCAACAATTCTTCTATCCAACTCCCTACTTCATCATCACCTCGTGCTCCAAAAACATGAGACTCAAACCCAAGTCGCTGAAGAGACACTCCAACATTTGCACCTCCACCTCCAGCGTACCGTTCTAAATATTTTGCTGTTAATTTTCCTCCGTGCGGAATAGCATAAAATTCTTTTTCTCCATTTTCATCAGACTGAGTAATTACAGAATTTCCATTCGCATATACAAATAAATCTTGCGTTAAACTTCCTAAAATTACTATTTTTTTATTATTATTTATCATATTATTTTGTGTTGTAAATTATTTATTTATTTTATTTTTAATTTTTATACTATCAATTGTTTCTATTTCACTCATTTTGCAAATTTCATCAAACTCACGAGATGAAAGTGGTGTGATAGATAAGCGATTTCCTTTGCGGAGCGTTACCATATTTTCCAGTTTTTTATTTTCTTTTATATCTTTCAACGAAACACTATTTATAAATTCTTGCTTAAATTTTACATCGACCATAAACCACAACGGCTTTTCTGGAGTCGAGCGTGAATCAAAATGACATTCATCATTAATATCCCATGCTGTAAAATCTGGATATGATTTTTTACAAACCGTCATAACTCCTGCAACATGAGGAGGAGAAAAATTTGAATGATAAAATAAACATAAATCACCAATTTCCATATCATCACGCATAAAGTTTCGAGCTTGATAATTCCGCACTCCATCCCAATGCTCTATTTTATCACGCTTTAAATCTTGTAAAGAATAGGCATTTGGTTCCGATTTCATCAACCAATAATTCATGCTATTTTTTTAAATTTTTAATATCATCTACAAATATTCCAACAATTGCAATAACAGGAATTGCAATAATTGCACCTGCCACTCCCAGTAATTTAAACCCAACAAGTAACGATAAAATAGTTACAAAACCTGTAACTCCGACTGATTTTTCCATAATTAATGGAACCAAGATATTCCCTTCTATAAATTGCATAACTCCTAAAAAGATAAGAACTGCAAATGCAGCCTCCCAACTTTCTGCAAGTGCCAAAGGCATACCAATTAAAAAAGTTACAATAGGACCAAAATACGGAAGAAATTCTGCAACTCCTGCAATAAACCCAATAGTTACCGCATATTCAATTCCCAATGCTGCAAAAAATAACCATGTTAACCCTCCCACAAAAATAAACAAAAGCATTTGCCCATGAATCCAACCAGACACTTTTTCTTGCATTTGAGTAGATTTCAAGTTAATATATTCTTTTAATTTAGGAGAAAAGAAATCTAAAACATAGTTATATATTTCTTTTCGTTCTAACAATAAAAAAAATGTTAAAATAATAATTAATACAAACGAAAAAAGTGATGAAAACACAAAAGAAACTGTATTTATAATTCCTTCTTGCCATGGTTTAAATTTAGAAATATTTTCTGTTATAAACTGAAATAAACCAGATTGAGCCTGAGTATTCTCACTCAACCCCTTTAAATAAGCATCTATAATATGTAATTTTTCTTGCAACCATGGACCAAACTTTGCAATAAAATTTGGTAACGAAGAAAAATCTCCATTATAAATTAACTTAGTATATTCCAATAACCAATTTCCAAATGTAATAGATTGTTCAATTACCGCAGGTAAAACACTTGAAATAAGTAATCCTAAGAAAAGAAATACAGAAAAAAAACTCAATAAAATAGCCGCAATTTTTGGTATTTTTTTTTGCTCAAAAAACTTTACCATTGGGTATAATACCGATGCTAAAAATATTGAAAAAAACAAAGACGTTAAAATTTCTGAAGTTTTTGCCACAAATCCCCATAACAAGAAAAAACCAATAAGTATTCCAATTATTTTTATTACACTCGAAATAGAAATTTCGGCGATAACCACATTTGGTTTTTTCTCTGAATCTAAATATGATTCAAGCACTTTTTTAGATTTTTGATTAAATTCTGCTACTTCTTTTTCTTTTTTCAGAACATGAGAAAATTCCAGAATTTCATCTTTTAGAGTAATGCCAGAAATTAAATTTTTTGAAAATTTTATTATTTTATTGTACATATTTATTTTTGTAAAAGTTTTTTTGCGTCTTCATATGAACTATTCATATTTTTATTTAATTGTGAAATGTTTTCTTTTCGCTCCCTTTCTAAACCCTGTTCTAAACCCTGTTATAAACCCTTCTCTACCCCTTGCTATAAATACATCTACTTCCAAAGTTTCTGCATCTTCGCCAATGGAATTGTTTATTCCCGATACATTTTTTATAAGCTCACTTACAGCCAAAGTTGTCTTATCAACTTCTATACCTGTTTTTTTTACATTTTCTGTAAGTTGTGCAATCTTCTCATTGGTTTCTTTCATTTGCTCATCAGTTTTAGCAAATTTAGCAGATAACATTTTATCTGTTTGTTCCTGTCTTTTTCCAAAAGCCTTAATAGATTCTAGCAGTTTATCTAACTCGTCATTTTGTTTTTGAGTCATACGTTAATTTAAAAAAATTATTTTACTCTTTTATATTTCTATTATATCACGAAATTTGTATATATAACATAAAAAAAAAGTCTATAAAACTTGAGATATAGGCGTGTTAATTTATGTTTTTTAATAAGTAAATATTAATTGCTTATTATTTCAAGACCTCTTTAAACCCGTTATTAATTCCAAATATTCCGAGTCTATCTTTTTTCTTCAGATCTCCCCTAAATTTTTTATTTTGAAAATAGATTTCATATTTTTTTTTAAATTTGAGAATATAAATATACAAAAAAACTTATTTACATACAAAATCATGATTACATATATTTCAAAAATTTCAGATACAACCGAATTACACGATTCAAACACATTATTTATTACTCTTGCTGAATTCAAAAATTCTAGCATTTCCGAAGTGCAGAATACTAAAGACACAAAAATTTCAGAATTTCCAGTTTTTACACGTTCTAAAAATATATTATATATAAATATTGCTGAAGATATTTCAAAAATTGATACTTTAGATTTACGTGCAAAAGGAGAGAAATTTGTAAAAATTGCACAAAAATATTGCACAAAAAATATAAAAAATTGTGTTTTTACCGCAGACGAAACTCTTTCAGAAAATATTTTTTCAGCAGTAATAGACGGTATTCATCTTGGGGAATATGAATTCAATCAGTATAAATCTAAAAAAAGTTCTGAAAAAATAGAAGAAAATAATCATATTAAAAATATTTATATTGTTACAAATTCTCTTAAAAAAGCAGAACGAGAAGCATGGACAACAGGAGTAAAATTTACAAAAGATATGATAAATACTCCTCCATCAATTGCAATTCCTTCGTATATAGAAGCACAAACTCGAGAATTATTTTCTAATATAAAAAATGTAAAAATTACATCTATTCTTGAAAATGAATTAGAAACACTTGGAGCAGGCGGAATTTTATCGGTTGGGCAAGCCAGTCCTGACCAATCTCGATTTTTAATTGTAGAATACAAAAATGCAGATAGCACAAAAAAACCTATTGGACTTGTAGGAAAAGGAGTGACATATGACACTGGTGGGCTTTCTCTAAAACCATCGAATGCAATGACTGGAATGAAAAAAGATATGGGAGGAGCCGCAACAATTCTTGGAGGATTATATGCGTGTGCACAAACCGAAATAAAAGAAAATATTGTAGCGGTTATTCCTTTAGCCGAAAATTTAATTTCTGAAAAAGCCTATAAACCAGATGATATTGTAACAATGATGAACGGAAAAACCGTTGAAATTACAAACACAGATGCAGAAGGGCGACTTCTTTTAGGAGATGCACTTGTATATATAGAAAAAATATTTGAACCAAGAGTGTTAATTGATATGGCAACCTTAACTGGTGCGTGTGCATATGCTATTGGAGAAGATATTTCAGCTGTATTTTCAAATAATGAAGATTTATATACACAACTTGAAATATCAAGTAATAATACAAATGAACCAATTTGGAGACTTCCTTTATATACACGATATGAAAAAAAAATTGAATCGAATATTGCCGATATTGTAAATGCTGCTACAGGGTTTAAAGCAGGAACAATTCAAGCTGCATTATTTTTAAAACATTTTGTAAAAACCGATACACCATGGTCACATTTTGATATTGCCTATTCGTCTTTTAATTCAAAAACAAATTTTGCAACAGGACAAAATGTACGATTATTGTTTGATTTTATGAAAAATATAAAATAAATTCTATCATATTATAAGCTCTCTTTTTTTATTTTCTTCATTTTTTTTACTCTTCTTACAAATTCAGAAGGAAGCATTTCTTGCTTTATAGCCAATGTAATAGCATCTGTAGTAGACTTCGAAACATCAGAATCCGTATTTATTTCTCCGTCTACTATATTCGCAATAAATTCATTTAAATTTTCTTTCTCAATAGTCGAAATATCTAAAACATCTGTAATTTCTGTTTCAGATAATGATAAAGTTTCTTCTAAAAACATTCTTAAATCAGGACTATTCAAATCATACGTATCTAACATTCTTCGAATTCTCATTGCAATAGCCTCTGCCTCTTTTGCAGCAATATACTGAGACGAAATTATTTCTTTTGGAGTTTTTTCTATTGCTACACTTTTTAAATTTTCAGCCGATTTTTTTATTAATCTTGTATAAATAATATCTTCAATTTTTTGATGAATCAACGCCTTTCGTGCTTTCAATGAAATTCTTTTTATTACAGATTTTCGCAATGGTGCTTGCTGCGAATTATTTATATTGTTCCATCTGTTCCTTATTATATAATTTGCAGAATAATATTTATCTTCATAGAGTGTTAAATCTTTCAATATCTCGTTTAATAAAATTTCCTTTATTTCTTCGACTTTTTCCTTATACAAAAAAGTTTTATCATTTAATAACGTTTGTACAAACCACTTAATTTCATTAATAGTAATAGCATTTTCACTCAAATATGTTTCTGCTTTCCGAAGAGTATCTTTTTTCCATGCATAAAATTCATGATTTTTTCGTCCAAGATTCAGTTCTACTAAAGAATGAACAGAATCTATAACTGAAACTTCTATAGTCGTAGGGTATTTAGCATCTTTTGCTTGCAATTCTCCTGTAATAGCAAGCCCTGGTCTATTTCCTACATCGCTAATGGAAGATCCTTTTATTTTAAGATCTCCGATCAACTCTTTATTTTTATATTCATTTATAAATTTCACTAAAATCATATTCGTTAACTCCGTCACCATTTCATCTGTTGCTCCCACAGGAGACACTATAAAAATTCGTCCACGAACAACATCTTTTATTTTTGAATTTAACCCTTTATTTTTCAATTTTTTATCAACAGAGCTATATGTTTTAATTGGTCCTAACTCAACACTTACTTCATATACTCGTCCTTTCAGATTAAGCTTATAATTTCCATTTTCAAGTTTTTCTCCTAATGCTGAGAGTAAAATATCATCAAATAACGTTTTATTTTTTTCTGCACTTGCTAAAATTTTTTTTGAATCTATCGCATTTTTTCTCACAAATTTATACAAAATTTCTTTTAAAGCATTTCTATCATTATTAAATTCCTCCTTTTTCTTATCACTCGTACTCGTAGATTTTTTTCGTGCTTCAATTATTTTATTTTTTAATGTAATTTTTGAATCCTCTGTCATATCGTGAGATGAGATTGAATTTAAAAAATCAACAAGATTTTCAAAATAATTTTTATCTAATCCATCAATAGATTCATAAAATTTATTAAATTTAACAAGCTTGTCACCTGTTAAATCTTGTAAAAGTACCTGATTTATAGCCGATAAATCAGCCTCTTGTATTTCTTTCATACGAATATTTTCCCCAGACAATAATTCTAACACATACCTTCTTTTTGCATTCTTTGTTAATTGTATTTTTCCTGCTTTTACAGACTTATTAACATTAAATATTTCAACTATAAATGCTTTTGATTCTGCCGAGAATTCTGGATCATTCATTATCATTTCAGCATTTTTTGCAACAAAATCAAAAATATTTTCTAAAAATTGTGCACGCGACACATTTTCACCCTTAAATTCTGGCAAATATTGTTCTGCATATTTTATTATATCCAAAAGAGGCATTCCATGAAGATTTTCAATATCAAAAATATCCAAACCACTTTCTGTTGTAAACGATTCCACCAAAGGCTTCGAATGCTTATATGCATACGGATGAAGATCTCGTTCCTTTATAAAATCCTTCGCACGTCGTTGCTCTTCAGGTGTAAAATCTTTTATATTTTCTGGGGTTTTATCTAGTGTTTCCTCTAGTGTTTCATCTCCCCCTCCATTTAAAATATCTGGCATATAGTTGTATTAAATTATATAATTCAGATTACTATACCAAATAATACAACAAAAAACAAAAGAAAATTTACACTCTTACTGCTCCATTTCCAGTTATCACCCATTTTATTGAAGTTAATGCTTCTAACGCAAACGGACCTCGTGCATGTAATTTTTGTGTAGAAATTCCAATTTCTGCTCCTAACCCAAATTGTGCTCCATCAGAAAACGCAGTAGATGCATTATGATACACACACGCAGCATCAACTTCTGCCAAGAAAATATCTGCATTTTTTTGATTTTCTGTCACAATACTTTCTGAATGCCCAAGTGAATACGTCTTAATATGCTCCAAAGCTTCTTCAATATTATCAACAATATGTAAGGTTATAGCAGAACGTAAATATTCTGTTGAAAATAACTCATCAAGAGTTTCAACCGTTATTTCAGAAAGTTCCGACGGTCTCTTTATTACAACATTTACTTTTTCTAATTCTGGCACAATATATTCTAAAAATTTTTCTGCAATATTGGCATGAATTAAAACGGTATCGAGTGCATTACACACAGATACTCGTCGAGTTTTTTCATTAATAATAATATTTTTTGCCATTTCAAAATCTGCACTTTCATCTATAAAAGTATGCACAACACTCGCTCCGGTTTCTATAACTGGCACCAATGAGTTTTCTGATACAAATTTTATAAGCCCTTTTCCACCTCGAGGAATAAGCAAATCTATTTTTCCCTTTGCTTTCAACAATTCTGCGGTGTCTTCACGACTTGCATTTTCTATAAGTTGAACAGCATTTTTAATTCCAGACTCTGCCAAAACTTCACGAAACAATTTTGCCAAAATTTGGTTTGAAAATTCTGCCTCTTTTCCTCCTTTTAAAATAATCGCATTTCCACTTTTAAATGCCAACACTCCTGCATCAATTGTTACATTTGGACGAGATTCATAAATCATTGCAATAACCCCAAGAGGAACTCTCATTTTTTTTATAGTAAGTCCCGACTCCATTTTTTGTTCAGATATTTTTTCTCCAACAAAGTCATGTAATTTTGCAACATTTTTAATTTCATTTGCAATTCCTAAGATTCGTTCTTCTTTTAATAATAATCTATCTATCATATCAAGATTTTCGAAATTATTATTTGTAAAATTTATAATATCTTTCGCATTTTCTTCCAAAATATTCTCGGTATTTTGTATTAATTTTTCCGATAATTTTAGTAAAATAGTATTTTTTTCTTGCGTAGAAAGTCGTGCAACCTGCAAAGAAGCCGTCTTTGCATTATCAAAAATTTCTGTAAAATCTCGCATAAAAAATAAAGTAAAAGAATATATATACACTACTGTATTTATTGCTGTCTGTACACAAATTTACCGTAAAATTTTAATATATTCATTTATGATAACCTCTCTATTAACCAATAAAACGCAAAAAACAGTGTAATTACCGAAAATAAATACAACATAATTTTTCCATATTTTTGATTTCGCACTACCCAAATAATTGGAAACGCAATCATAATAATAAATAATTGTCCTAATTCCACTCCAATATTCATTAAAATAAGTGGAAATAAATAATTTGAGCTTTCAATTTTTAAAGCAGAAAAAGCTCCCGCAAATCCAAGCCCATGAAATAATCCAAAAATAAAAATTATAAAAACATGAGCAGATATATTGTCTTGTTTACTATTTTTTATATTTAAATAAATAGCAGTAAGAGTTGTAACAATTATAGAAAAAGCAATTATAGGCTCAACTATTTTAGACGAAAAAGTTATAATATTTAATCCTGATAAAATAATAGTTATAGTATGAGCTATGGTAAAAACTGAAATTAAAATAAGAATTTTCCTGAATACAAAAGGAAGTAATAATAATGAAAGTACAAATAAAATATGGTCAAGACCGTCTAAAATATGAACAACTCCTATATTTATATATATTTTACACAATTCCCATATCGATTTTTTTTCAGTATCAAATTTTAATTCTAAGGCATTTTCTAAAAAAATATTTTTCGTCGCCTTCTCTGTAAAATTATTTAATGCATTCAAAGAATTTTCTGACAAATTTTCTTTTTCTTCCAGACTCAAATACTCCTCAGATTCAGAAAATACATCAAAATTTTCATCATATAGTGAGTCTTTGACATCTTCTTGGGCAAAATATTCATCTAATCCATATCCATATTTATCTTTAAAAAATTCATTTAATTCATCATCAGTAATATTTGGATTTTTTTCTATAAAAGTAACCACTTCATCTGGAAATAACGCATGCGAAAAAACATCAGAACTATTGAACGTAAAAAAAATAAAAAAACTTAACACAGCAATTGTCAATTTCATAACATTTATAAAAAATTATAATATAAAACAAATTTAGCAAGTTTTACGCAGTTTTCTAAGGGATTATTAAATAAAACTCTTGCTATTTTATTCAAGAATTATGATAATAAAAGAGACTTATGACTTATGTCATTTTTGAGGCGCCATCGTCTAGGGGTTAGGACACAGGATTCTCATTCCTGTAACTGGGGTTCGATTCCCCATGGCGCTACCACTACATATTTTTGTAGATACCCCCAAACGCATTATTAATTTATTTTTCATACATTATGCCAATTATTAAATCTTCTAAAAAAAGAAACAAACAAGCAATCGTTCGAGCAGAACGAAATAAACCAGTTAAATCTCGATTTTTAACAATGGTTAAAAATATTATTGCTTGGGCAACAGAAGGAAACAAAGAAAAAGTAGAAGCACATTTTGATGAAGCACAATCTGCAGTAGATATGGCAGCTAAAAAAAATCTTATTCACAAAAACAAAGCTAATCGAGCTAAATCTCAACTTGCAGCAGCAAAAAAAGCAGTTTCTGCATAATTTTTGTAATTTATTCCTTTACCAAACACCTATGAATTATTTTCAAGGAGCTGTTCATGAATTAAAAAATGTGACATGGCCAACAGAAAAAGAAGTTATACGATTAACTAAAATTACACTTGTATTTTTAGTATTATTCACACTTTTATTCTTCTTTACAGATTCTATCTTAAGCGGAATTTTCTCTTCTTTCTACGCATCTATATAAGAATTTAAATATCATACAAATATATGACGGATATCACTGAAAATTTAGATAATGTTGATTTAGAAACAGGAGAAATTTTAAAAGATACTCCTGCTACAGAAGCAACAAAATCAGAACCTGTAGATTATTTTGCACGAGTTCAAAAAGGACGACAAGATTCTTCACAAGGACGACAATGGTATGCTATTCATACATACTCTGGATATGAAGACGCTGTTAAAAAATCTATTTTAACACGAATGGAAACTTTTCATATGCAAGATAAAATATTTGATGTTGCAGTTCCAAAAGAAAGTGAAGTCCATATGCGTCAAGGAAAACCAGTATCTCGAAAAAAATGTATTTTTCCAGGATACGTTTTACTTGATATGATTGTTACAGATGATTCTTGGTATTTGGTTCGAAATACACCAAATGTTACGGGATTTGTAGGAGCTGGAAATACTCCAGTTACTGTTACTCCAGAAGAATTTGGAATTATTAAAACTCGAATGGGAGAAGAAAAACCAATATTTAAAGAAGCATTTACTCAAGGAGACCTTGTTACTGTTAACACAGGACCATTTGCTTCGTTCGAAGGTAAAGTTTCTGAAGTTGATATTGAAAAAGGAAGACTTACTGTTATTGTGTCAGTATTTGACCGAGACACACCTATCGAACTTTCATTTGGAGAAGTTACTCAATCGTAAAGGATTTTTACATATTTTTTATCTGTAGTGGACGCATATTATGCGTCCACTATTTTTTTGTTATATTTATTTTTTATAAACAAATATAACAAAAAAGACACTTCAAATAAATTGTAGTGTTTTTTTAAATTTTAAACTGGTGGGAGGAGAGGGATTCGAACCCACGAAGGCATAAGCCAGCAGGGTTACAGCCTGCCCCATTTGACCGCTCTGGTATCCGCCCAAAAAAACAATGTTGAAAATGGTGCCCGAGGAGGGATTCGAACCCCCAACCAACTGGTTCGAAGCCAGGTACTCTATCCAGTTGAGCTACTCAGGCGAACACCAATATTGTTTTCTTGCAAAAACTTGCCAAAAGATTTTCACAAATATTACATCTTTTAGCAAGAGTTTTTTTATTCAACAATTCCTAATCTCGCTTCAATTTCTTGATTCACAAATTCCAGCTTTCGACCATACCGTGTTCGTGAGTATTCCTTTAATATATTTGCAACTTTTTGATTCGAACCGGTTTGATCCCAAATTGTCCCCATAGAAAATGGCCGAGATGGTGCATTCCCAATAGAAAGCTTTAAATATGCTTTATAGTTTGCAATAGATAAAATATCTTGATTTGAAAGAACTGGAGCATATTCTTTTTCAAAATATTCAGCATCTTCTGCACCCATTTTAAAAGTAATCATTGTTCCTACATTCCCAAAAATGGCTTCTTTCAATTTAGTTTCTCCTCCTCCTGCTTTTCCTTGATTCAATTGTGCAATATATTGATGCGCCATAACTAACGCCAATTTATATTTTCGGGCTTCTGAAAGAATATCTCCAAATGCATCTGTGGCAAAATTCTGAAACTCATCTACATATAAAAAGAAAGGAACTCTCTCCTCTTCTGGAATATCAGCTCGACTCATTGCAGCCATAGAAACTTTATTTACAAGAATTAGCCCCAATAGTTCTGCATTGGTATCCCCGATCAAACCTTTTGAAAGATTTATTAACATAATTTTTCCTTCATCCATAGATTCACGCACATCAAATGCGCTTTTCGGCTGACCAATAATATTTCGAATAGTTGTATTTGAAATAAATGGACCAAATTTCGATGTAAAGTAAGGAATCATTTCTTGCTTTTCTCTGTCTCCAGTATTCGCAATTTCGCCCTCCCAAAACTGCCGCACTACTGTATTTCTACATTTTGAAACTTTATATTTTTGAAACGCTTCATCAATAAACATTCGTGGAATATCCAGAATAGTTGCCCCATCTTCTTCATCGTCCATTAATGTTAAACATGCATTTCTAAAATAATGCTGAATTCGTGGACCAAAAATTTCATTTCCAAACATTTTAATAAAAATTTGCATGGCATCAAGTGCCGCTCTATCTTTTTGTTCTGATGTTGTTGCTTCCAAAATATTTAACCCCATTGGTCGCTCTGTATCCGACGGATTAAACACAATAACATCTCGTGCTCGTTCTTTTGGAATATATCGCAATGCATCTTCAATTAAATCTCCATGGGGGTCAATAATACCAAAACCTGTTCCATTTTTTGCATCTTGTCTCGCCATATACGAAAGAAGTACAGACTTCCCAGACCCCGATTTCCCCAAAACATACATATGCCGAGACCTATCATATTGTGAAATATACACTGGCGTTGAAATTCCTCTATACGTATTATATCCCAATAAAATTCCTTCTGTTGGTAAATCTTTTGGAGGTTGTAATTTTTTATATTTCAGCCATTGAATTGTACTCGACCGATTATATTTAGAATCTGGCATGTGATACAAAGTAGACAATTCGTCTGGAACCAACACACTTGCTTTTCCAAAATACACCTGCCCAAGACGACGTTTAAAGCCGTGGTACATCAGCCACCCATTTATTGCATCAATAGGGAAAATACGACTATAATCAAACCAGTTTGAATACGTGTCTCGAAAAACTGTAAACGAAATCAAAATATCATTTAACAAACTTTCTACACGTTTCGCTGTTTTTGCACACACCATAACTCGAATATTTACCATAAACGGCTCTTGCCCAGATTTTAGCCCCATTCTCTTAATAGCATCTTCTTTCGCTGCTAACATTCTTACAATTCCTCCTGATTCCTTTGAATCTCCCGATTTTAACATATCAGTACTTCCAGTAAATAATGCTCCAATAAATCGAAATAACATTCCAAGAATAGGAATATCTAAAAATTTTGGAAAAGTATCAACTTTTTTTTCTTTAAATAAAAGCGACGCTATGCGTTCTGCTTCTTGTCGCCATTCGTCCCCTATCGGATTTATAACAATTTGAATAGCCGCTGTTTCATCTGGTTCCAATTTTGAAAAAACATTTGTAATATCATTCAATGGGTCTTCCTCCATTTCTTTAAACATTTTTAACGGATAATAATCCTCTTTTTCCGTAAACATATTATACCCATTCATATAATACCCCTTGCTTTTAAACTGATAATCTTTTCGTGAAGTTTCCACTTCCACCGCTGAATATAATGCTGTTAATTGTTTTTCTACAATAGATTGATAATATTCATCACACACGATATAAAACTGTAATTGACGATTAATCATCACCAATTCACAAGAAATTTCATTATGGTCCCAAATTTTTGATATAACCGAATGCCACCAGTTCAAATCTGAAATTTCGTACATCGATCTATAAAACTGCGACATCACCTCTATCACCTCTTTAAAATCTTTATGAGTCCGTTTTTCTTCATCTGCTTTTGAATCTGCACGAGGCATTGTTGCTTTTATATACACCAAATTTCTACTTTTTCGCTCATGATACCACTTTCGCATAAGCGTAAAACCAATTGTAAGCGAATAATATACCCAGAAAAAATCGATTATTAAACTTATTTGCCTTTCTGGAAATTCTGAAACTAACCATACAAAAAAAGTTTCATAATCAACCGTTTCTGCAAAAAATTGCACAGCACTAATACTCGCAAAAATGAGTACAACAAATACAATCCGAAATTTAAATAATTTTTTTAATGTCATGCAAAATAATAAACTTCTAAAAACATCACAATATTATACTAAAAAACATGGTTTTAGACACGTAAAACAGTATATTTTGTCTGTATATCTAAATAAAATTAGTGTATAGTTTGTTTAATAAAATTTTACACACTAATGATTCTATATGACACAAACAAATTTAGATAAACTTCCTGCACTCACACTTACCGACACTCTTGATGTTAAAGATTTCTCTAGCATGAAAAATTTAGATACAATAGCAAATAATACAAAAAGTGAAATATTAACCAAAACACTTGAAAGCCCTGATGTTACAATTTTTAACACAGAAATGAACAAGCACCTTTCAGCACTAGAGTCTGGAAATGAATGGCAAACAGAAGTTCCAACAACAGATGCAGAAAAACAAAGGCAAAGTGAAATATTAAATTTTTTAGGAATTGGAAGCTCTATTGCAATTGCAAAAACAACTCAAGAAAAATTTTCAAAAAAAGAAAGTGTTGACGCAAAATTAGATATTTCACAACTAAAAAATAAGAATATTTCTGATAATATCACCAGAAATATCGAATTATTAGAAAATTTAAAAAATATTAAAAACCCACAAAATGGATCTGCCGCATACATTGTTCAAACAAATTGGCATGAATATTCTAATGCGATACGCCGCTATACTCTTGAAATTTTAAAAAAACAAAAAAAACAAAAACCAGCAGAAAAAGATTTTAAATGGACCGATAACCACACAGGAACAAGTGCAGCTGCAGCAATGTTTATAGCAACACGAAATCAAAATCCTGCAATTAATATAGCATCAACTCTCGCCGCGGGTCTTAT
>DQTD01000053.1 GCA_016839105.1 Candidatus Altimarinota bacterium | reverse complement strand
TCGACGAAAATTTGGATATTTTCTGAGATACAATTGAAAATCAAGGTTTTGTCTATTTGTTTTAATTTAATATGCTTCTTCCTAAAAGAACAAAACATCGAAAAGAATTTCGGCGACGAAATCAAGGGGGTGGAAAAGCTCAAACAGGGCATCGAGTTGCCTTTGGAGAATTTGGAATTAAAGCTCTTTCATTCGGAGAGATTAGCTCTCGTCAGATTGAATCAGCTCGACAAACAATGTCTCGGTCTTTGGCTCGTAAAGGAAAAATCTGGATAAGAGTATTTCCTCACACTCCTATTACTCGAAAAGCAGCAGAGGTTCCAATGGGATCTGGAAAGGGGTCTGTTGATTTCTATGTTGCAAGGGTTAAACCTGGAACTGTTTTATTTGAAATTAGGGGTGTTTCTGAGGAAATTGCAAGAGAGGCTTTTCGTTTGGCAGGGCATAAGTTGTCCGTAAAAACAAAACTTGTATTTAATACAGAACTTTAATTTTAAAAAAAATGACAAAAGTAAATATGGAAAAAGAGTTGTCTGATGCTCGGTATGCACTTGCTACAGTGAGATTGTCATCTCGAATTGGTCAGCATAAAAATACTGCAGATGTTAATAAAGCAAGAAAGGTTATTGCTCGAATTCTAACTCAGGTAAATAGTAAATAATTTTAAGAAATTGATATATGAAAACTAAGAGCGGAATTGTTGTTTCGGCAGCAGGAGATAAAACAATTGTTATTAGGGTTGATTCTCATGTAAAGCATGCATTATATGAGAAAAGAGTTTTGAAATCTAAAAAGTTTCATGCTCATGATGAAAATAATTCTTGTAAGGTTGGTGATCACGTTACGATTTTAGAATGTCGACCTCTTTCAAAAATGAAGAGATGGACATTGGTTACAGCGTAAAAATACTACAGTAATTTCAAAAAAAGAAAAGATATGGTTCAAACACAATCTATGTTGTCGGTTGCAGATAACTCTGGTGCTAAAGAGGTTATGTGTATTAAGGTTTTAGGGGGGTCAAAACGTCGTTACGCTCAGGTTGGAGATGTAATTGTGGTGACGGTTAGAGTAGCTTCTCCAAAAGGAGCAGTTAAAAGAAAGAGTATTCAGAGGGCAGTTGTTGTTCGGCAACGGAATACGGTTCGTCGTCCAAATGGTTCATTTCTTCGATTTGACGAAAATGCTGTTGTGATTCTTAACTCAGATGGTCAACCTCGAGGAACTCGAGTGTTTGGTCCAATCGCTAATGAGGTTCGAACTGCTGGGTATCAAAAAATTATATCTATGGCTTCAGAAATTTTTTAATTTATATTATGAGAATTAAAGTAGGGGATGAGGTTGTCATTATCTCAGGGAAGGATAACGGGAAAAAAGGAGTTGTTATTAATTTAAATTCTTCAAAGGCAACAGTTACGGTAAAGGATGTTAACATTATGGTTAAGCATATTAAAAAAACCGCAGAGCAGGCTGGAGAGCGAATTAAAAAAGAAGCACCTCTTTCTGTTTCAAATGTTATGATTCTGGATTCAGAAGGTAATGCTTCTCGAATCAAGTATTCACTTGATAAAAATGGAAAAAAGATAAGAGAGTTTGTTACAACTAGCAAGGTAATTTCAGAAAATTTCACTAAATCATAATGAGTTTCGTAAAAGAGTACACATCATCGATTGTTCCGCAATTGAAGAAAAAATTAAATATTTCTAATATTATGGCTATTCCTAAGATGGAAAAAATAGTTATTAATGTTGGGATTGGTTCTTGGTTACAGGGAGGAAAAGACTTTTCAAAAATTGTAGAAGGGGTTGAGGCAATCTCGGGTCAAAAAGCAATTATTAGAAAGGCTCGACTTTCAGTTTCTAATTTTAAATTAAGAAAGGGGATGCCGGTAGGAGTAACTCTTACTTTAAGAGGAGAGAAGATGTATGATTTTCTTGAAAGAATTATAAAGATTACAGCACCTCGAATTAGAGATTTTAGCGGATTTTCTCTAAAGTCTTTTGACGGAAGAGGTAATTATTCTCTGGGGCTAAAAACATATTCTGTTTTTCCTGAAATTCATTACAACGATGTTGTAAAAAATTATGGACTTGCAATTACATTTGTTACGACTGCGTCTACAGATGAGCATTCAAAAGAGTTACTTTCGTCTTTTGGATTTCCATTTAAAAAACAATAATTTAATTTCTATTCATGGCTAAAAGATCAATGATTGAGAGAGATAAGAAGCGAGCAAAGCGAGTTTCTGATGCTATCGCCGCGGGAGTGGTTCCAAAATTTAAATGTCGAGTACGAAATAGATGTCAAGTCTGTGGTCGACCAAGAGGGTATATTCGTTTCTTTAAAATGTGTCGAATTTGTGTTCGGGAAAATGCATCACTAGGATTAATTCCTGGTTTGCGAAAAGCTAGTTGGTAATTTTTTTTATATTCAAATGATAACTGATCCTATTGCAGATTTGTTGACTCGGATTCGAAATGCTTCTCGGGCAAGACATGAATTCGTTTTAATTCCTTATTCTAAAATAAAAGAGTCATTGGTGACTGTTCTTTCGGCAGAAGGATTTATTGGTGAGGTAAAAATTGTGAGAAATGAGAAATTTCCACAGTTAAAGGTGTTTTTGATACCTGAGAATTCAGCTATTGAACTTGTGAGAAAAAGTACTCCTGGTCGTCGGTCTTATCTATCATGTTCAGATCTTCGTCCTGTTAAGAATGGATATGGGATTGGTATTGTCTCAACTTCTAAGGGGTTGCTTATTACAGAAAAAGCAATTGAAGAAGGTCTTGGGGGGGAATACATTTGTGAAGTTTATTAATAATAATATTATGTCTCGAATTGGAAAATTACCAGTGGAAATAGTATCTGGGGTAACTATCGTTATTTCGGAAGCTTCTATTGAAGTGAAAGGGCCAAGAGGATTTCTTTCTTTTGATTTTCCTGATGGGATATCTGCGGAGGAAGAAAATGGTTTTGTAGTTGTAAAATGTGCATCTGATGATCGGAAGATCCGATCTTTTCATGGTTTAACTCGGTCAATTATTTTTAATATGATTGAGGGAGTTACGAAGGGGCATGAAAAACAGCTTGAGATAATTGGGGTTGGGTATCGGGCTAAGACTACTGGGTCTAGAATCGATTTAACGTTAGGTTTTTCTCATCCTGTTTCATTGACTGCTCCAGAAGGGGTGACTGTTGTTATGCATGAAAAAGAAAAAAATACTGTAATTATCTCAGGGGTAGATAAGCAGCAAGTAGGGGAGTTCGCTGCAAATATTCGTAAATTGAAAAAACCGGAACCTTATAAAGGGAAAGGGATTCGATATGTAGGAGAATATGTACGAAGAAAAGCTGGAAAATCAGCTGCAAAATAATATCTATTTTTGATAAAAATACTTTATGTCATCTAGAAAATACACGCTTCGAAATCGAAGAAAAGTTCGAATTCGTTCGAAGGTTAGTGGGACAGCTCAATGTCCTCGGTTATCAGTTTATCGGTCAAATAGGGCATTCTCTGCTCAGCTGATTGATGATATTGCTGGTGTTACAATTGCTTCGGTTCTTGTGAAAGAAGGGAATATCGCAGGGTCAAAAAAAGCAGCAGAGCTTCTTGCTAAAAAATATACAGGATCTTGTGTATTTGATAGAAATGGATACGCTTATCACGGAAGAGTGAAAGAGTTTGCAGATCATGCTCGAACATTAGGGTTTGAATTTTAATTATTATTTGTATTTTTTCAATGTCTGAAGAACTAGTAAAATCAACGGAAGAAAAAAAATCTTTTCAACCTCGCTCTAAAGGGCGTGGTCGTCGGCAAGGTGGTCGTCGAGAGCCTAAAGAATTCGAAGAGGTTGTCCTTGATATTGCTCGAGTAACTCGAGTGGTAAAAGGTGGTCGAAGAATGAGGTTTCTTGCTTCTGTTGCGATTGGTGATAAAAAAGGAAAAGTTGGACTTGGGACTGGTAAATCTGTAGAGGTTTCGGTTGCAATTCGAAAAGCTGTTCAGGATGCTAAAAAGAATTTAATAACGGTTCCGCTTCTAAAGGGGACTATTCCATTTGCAAAAGTAGCTTTGTATAAATCTGCTAAAATTCTTTTGATGCCTGCTCCAGCAGGAACAGGGGTAATCGCAGGAGGGTCTTTTCGAAAAATTGCAACTCTTGTGGGAATTACTGATATTTACGCAAAATCAATTGGAACAAATTCTAAATTAGTTTCTGCTCAAGCTTCAATAAGGGCTCTTAAGTCTTTTGTGCGATTGCGAAAAGTAATAAATGAGGATTCTTCGAAATCATAAAATCTCTTGCGGTTAATAAGGCGAGGTGTATATACTGTTTTTGTTGTTTCTATATTATAAAAGCTAATGAGTAAAGAAGGAGTTGTTGAAAGTCGAGGGGTTGTGGAAGAATGCTTGCCTGGTGCGATTTTTAAAGTAAAAATATTTGAAATTCGAGCTGGAGAGGATTACATTACAATTCCATCTGAAGAAGAGCGATATGCTCAGTGTACTATTAGTGGTCGAGTTCGTAAGAATCGAGTTCGAATACTTCCTAGCGATATTGTTCAAATAGAAAGCTCTCTTTATGATTTAAATAAAGGGCGAATTGTTTTTAGGGAGAAATAAAAAGGTAATTTTAAAATCAGAATTATGAAAGTAAGACCATCAGTAAAGAAAATGTGTGATAACTGTAAGGTTATTAAAAGAAAAGGAGTTGTTAGGGTTATATGTAAAGAACCAAAGCACAAACAAAGACAAGGATAATTTTTAATCAATTGTATTATGGCTCGTATAGCAGGTATTGACCTTCCAAATAAAAGAATAGTTATTGCATTAACATATGTATATGGAATTGGATTAACAACTTCTCAAAAAATCTTAGCAGGTTTATCTCTTTCTGAAGATATAAGAGCAAATGATTTAGCAGAAGATGATTTAAACAAGCTTCGAAACATTGTTTCAGATATGACTGTGGAAGGAGATTTACGACAACAAATTGCAGCAGATATTCGTAGGTTAAAAGATATATCTTGTTACAGAGGTCGTCGTCATAATGTTGGGCTTCCTTGTCGAGGACAACGAACAAAAGTGAACTGTAAAACACGACGAGGAAATCGAGGTCGAAAATAATTTATTGTAATAAACTGATATATGGCTATAAAAAAAACAACTTCAAAACGAAAAATCAGAAGAACAGTATCGCATGTGAAAGTATGTATTAATGCAGGTTTTAATAATACTATTATAACAATTACTGATTTGGATGGTAAGGTTCTTTCTTGGGCAACTCCAGGGGTTTGTGGATTTAAAGGAAGTAAAAAATCAACGCCGTATGCAGCGCAAAAAGCAGCAGAAATGGCAGTTGAAAAAGCAAAAGGGTTTGGGATTGAGCATGCAGATGTTTTAATTCGAGGTGTTGGACCAGGACGAGAGCAGGCAATTCGAGGTTTGCATCTTTCTGGTGTTAATATTAAAAGTATTGTAGATCGTACTCAAACTCCTCATGGAGGATGTCGTCCGAAAAACCCACGAAGTGTGTAGTTTTAATTGAAAAGTTTTATCAAATTTTATGCGTTATACTGGATCAAAAAATAAATTGGCAAGAAGAGAGGGGGTAGATCTTGGTTTAAAATCTAAACCAGTAGATACTTCTAGAGCAGTGGGCCCACATGGTGGAGCCCGAAGAGGTAAGCTTTCTGAGTTTGGAACTCAGTTACGAGCAAAGCAAACAGCGAAGCGAATTTATGGATTGTCAGAAAAACAATTTCGAAATTTGTTTGAAAAAGCTGCGAATGGTCGACATCCTACAGGGGTTACATTCGTTACTTCTTTAGAACGGAGGTTTGATAATATTATTTATAGATCAGGGTTTGCAGTAACTAGAGCTCAAGCACGACAGATGGTTAATCATCGAGCTTTTCTTGTGAATGGTATAAGAATGGATATTCCTTCTTATCAAGCAAAAGCAGGAGATGTTATTACTGTTCGAGAAAAAACACTGGATCATCCAGTTCTAAGATCTATGGAATCGGTAAAAACAAAAGCTCCATCTTGGTTATCTGTGAATATTAAAAATAGAACTATCGAAGTTACTCGTCTTCCAGAAGAGGCTGATGCAGAACAACTTGTAAATGTTCAATCTATTATTGAGTTTTACTCTCGATAAAATAGGTAAAGAATTTCACAATATATTGTTGAAAATTAGTATTTTATTATTATCTAGATGCATATTGTTCAAGAAGAAATAGGAAAACCAAAAATTACTGAAGAAAAAATTTCAGATAATCAATCAATCTTTCGCTTTTCCCCACTTCCATCAGGATTTGGTCATACACTGGGAAATGCGATGAGGCGAACATTGCTTTCTTCTGTTCCAGGTGCAGGGATTACAAAGGTTAGAATTAAAGGAGTTGCTCATGAATATACTTCTTTGCCAGGTGTAAGAGATAGTATTTTAAATGTTTTACTAAATTTAAAACAGGTTTCATTTAAAAAACATACGAAATATCCAGAAGTAGTAACTCTTGTAAAAAAAACAGAAGGTGATATACTTGCATCAGAGTTTATTACAGAAGGAGATACAGAAGTGTTAAATGGTGATTATAAAATTTCATCTATCACAGAATCTTCGATTGTTTTTGATCTAGAGGCACAGTTAGAGAAGGGGATTGGTTTTTCTTCAGCGAAAGAACGACTTCAAAAAGATGGAGAGAATTCTTGGATTTTATTAGATACTATATTCTCTCCGGTTACTTCCGTTCAATATGAAGTTCTTCCAGCTCGAGTTGGGGATATGACAAATCTTGATACATTACAGTTAAATGTATTAACAAATGGATCATTATCTCCTGCAGATGCGTTTCAATTTTCAGCTCAAATTTTGGAAGGATATTTTTCTTTCTTACAAAATGAAACTGAAGAAAAAATTGAAGAAGGGTTTCTTACAGATTTTTCTTCGGTTGATTCTTTAGAAGAAAATTTAGATGATCAAGAATCATACACTCCTATTGAAATTTTAAATCTATCTCCACGGACGCTTAATGCGTTAATTAATGGAAATATTGGTTCAGTAGAAGAAGTTATGGTTTCATCAGCTTCACATCTTGAATCGATGAGAGGATTTGGTAAAAAGGCAATGTCTGAATTGACAGAAGCTTTGGAAGCAAATGGATATGAATCAACTCTTAGGGCGTAATTATTATTTATTGTAAATGTTTATATGAGACATAGAAGAAAAGGCTCTCGGCTAAATCGAAAATCGAATCAATTAAAGGCTTTACTTAGAAATCTTGTAACTTCGTTGGTTTTAAACGACTCAATTATTACAACAGAGGCGAAGGTAAAAACACTTATTCCTGTTTTTGATCGACTTGTATTAAAAGGTCGAAAACAAGAAAAGAGAGAAGCAATTAGAGATGTTAAAAAAGTTCTTTTTGGGGAAGTTGCTCAACGAAAATTTATTGAAGAGATTGTTCCTGCGTTAGAGGGACGTACTTCAGGGTTTACAACTCGAACAAAAATTGGATTTAGAGATGGAGATAACGCTCCAATTTATAAAATTTCAATTCTTACGGAAGGTGTTTTTTCTAATCAAAACCCAGAAGTTAAATCAGAAAAATCAGAAAAAATTGAGGCTTAATTTTATATTAAAAGTCTCAAGAATATTTATAAAAATAATTTATTATGAAAACATTTGTACCTAAAAAAACAGATATCACAAGAACGTGGTATATCGTAGATGCAGCAGGTAAATCAGTTGGTCGACTTGCTACAGAAGTCGCTACTGTCTTGCGAGGGAAAAATAAACCAACATTTACTCCTCATCTTGATACAGGAGATGGAGTTGTTGTTATTAATTCTGATAAGATTGTTTTAACAGGGAACAAATGGGCTGCTAAAAAATATTTTAGATATTCTGGTTATGTTGGTAATGTAAAGATTACAACAGCTGAAAAAATGCATGAGAAAAAACCAACATTTATTGTTGAAACGGCAATTGCAGGAATGATTCCACGTACAAAATTTAAAAACGAAATTTTAAAACGTCTTAAGGTGTATGCGGGTACAGAACATAGACAAGAAGCTCAGAATCCTCAACCTCTAAAAGTTTAATAATTAAATTATTTTTAAAATAAAACATGGCTAAAGCAGAACAATATTTCTACGCAGTAGGAAAACGAAAAACATCAATTGCAAAAGTATACTTAACTCCATCAGAGAAAGGAGGGAAAGTAGAAGTTAATGGAAAAGATATTAGAGAATACTTTTCAGGAAACTATGTGGGAAATATTATATCTCCTTTAGTGCTTACTGATAATGTTGAAAAATATGATATTAAGATTGTATTAGTAGGAGGAGGGTTTTCTTCTCAATCAGATGCAGCACGGCACGGAATAGCAAGAGCATTAGAAGTTATTAATGCGGACTTAAGAACTCCATTAAAAGCTGCGGGTTTTTTGACTCGAGATCCTCGAAGAAAAGAACGAAAAAAATTCGGGAAGAAAAAAGCTCGAAAATCTCCTCAATGGTCAAAACGATAATTTGTCAGTTTATTACAGCAAATTTAATTATAACACCACTCTCAAATATAAAATTTTTGAAAGTGGTGTTTTTGTATATAGCTTGCGTATGTTTGAACATTCAAGGTTATATTTAACCACTTTCCCAAGAACAATAGGCATGACAGAAGAATATTTCAACACCAAGCTCTTTTGCTATTTCGGCATGCAAAGCACCTTCCGTCCCTCTGTCAAATGTAATTGTTCGTAAATACTCTGCATCCTC
>DQTD01000071.1 GCA_016839105.1 Candidatus Altimarinota bacterium | reverse complement strand
TAAAAATAACTTTTTCTTCTCTGAAAAATTTTTTATTACTATTAAGACAATGATGCATTTTCTTACATATAAACATTTTCTATATTATATTATAATATATAATATATAATACAATTATATCAAATATTATGTAATAATTCAAGCAAATACAAAATTAGATTTCATAAAAAAATGATATGAGCACAATAGTAAAAAAAAAAACAGTTCTTGTTGGTTTATCTGGAGGACTTGATTCAACAATTTCTGCACTGCTTTTACAACAACAAGGATACACAGTTATTGGTGTGCATTTTCAATTATGGCACGATGATAAAAGTGAAAAATCTGAAAAGAATTTACCAGAAAACAAATGCTGCAGCCTTCGAGATTTAATGCTTGCACGAACAGTTTCCGAACAACTTGATATTCCCTTTTATGTATTTGATTTTCGAGAACGATTTAAAAGAGATATTGTAGACCATTTTATAGATGGATTTAAAAATGGAATTACACCAAACCCTTGTGTTGAATGCAATAGATCTATTAAATTTGGATATTTTTTAGAAAAAATGGAAGAACTCGGTTGCGATGCAGTTGCGACAGGTCATTACATTAAGAACGAATTTAATACAGAAAAAAATCGATGGGAAATTTCTGCAGGAAAAGATATTCACAAAGACCAAACATATTTTTTATATACGCTCACTCAAGAAAAATTACAACATGCGTTGTTTCCCATGGCACCATATTCAAAAGATGAAATTAGAGAAATTGCATTACAAAATAATTTTAAAAGTTTTGCTCAAAAACGAGAATCGCAAGGAGTATGTTTCTATGCAGAAAAATCGCATATTCCATTTTTAGAACGCCACATTCCCGAAGCATTTATTTCTGGAGATATTATTGATATTCACACACAAAAGAAAGTGGGAAACCATAACGGTGTTTTACATTTTACGAAAGGGCAACGCGCTAGAATTGGAGGAATGATTACCCCACAATATGTTACCAGTATAGATACTCAAAAAAATATTGTTTATATTGGTGATAATACTGATTTATTTTCTGAAAGTGTAGAAATTTTTAACTTAAGCTGGACAATGTCAGCACTAGAAAATAACACAGAAGTATCTGTAAAAATTCGACATGGAGGAGAAAGCATGAATGCACTTTTTCAATACACAAATAAAGAGGAAACTGAAGCAAAACTTTCGTTTTCTACACCTGTTAGAAGTTTAACATCTGGTCAATCTGCGGTTTTATATAGCAATGGGTTATTACTTGGTGGTGGTGTTATGAAGTAAAATTTTACCCAAAATATTTTTTCAAATTTTTATCAATTCGTGCATTTATATCTGTTGAAGTTTCTGGAATAAATTCTTCTCCTGTTATCATTTCATATGCTGTTTGATACGCATTACTCATTTTGGCAATTAATTCTTGTGGAGCTTCTGGTAATTTCTCATCTGCATAGGGGTCACATTTCTCGCTATACCATCGGCGTAAAACATCTTTATCAAAACTTTTTGGAGCTTTATTATTTTTTATAGACTCTTCATAAGTTTTTGCTTCCCAAAATCGAGAACTATCGGGAGTATTCATTTCATCTAAAATAATAATTGTTCCATTTGGTAATTTTCCAAATTCATATTTTGTATCAGCGAGAATAAGACCTGTTTTTGCACAGTGTTCTTGTGCAAATTTAAAAATTTCCAATGTTTTTTGCTCTACATAATCAAAATCTTCGGCTGTCATAATTCCCCTTTCTATAATTTCTTTTCGAGAAATACTTTCGTCATGTCCTACTTCTGGTTTGGTTGTGGGTGTAACAATTGTTTTCGGCAATTTTTCATTTTCTTTTAATCCTTCTGGTAAAATATGTCCACAAAAATCTCGAACTCCTTTTGTATAATTCACTAAAATAGAAGTTTCAGTTGTTCCTGCTAAATATGCTCGTACTACAAATTCTATAGGAAACACTTTTGCAGATTGAGCAACCAACACATTTACATCTGGCACTGCAATTACATGATTTGGAATTATATGTGCTGTTTTTTCAAACCAAAATGCCGCACATTTATTCAAGACTTGCCCTTTAAAAGGAATTTCTGCAAGCATTCTATCAAATGCACTTTGCCTATCTGTTGCAACTAACACTCGCAAATCATTTACAATATATGTATCTCTCACTTTTCCACGGTGTAATCTTTTTGCAATTTTTAATTCTGTCTCACCCAATACTTGACGTGTATATTTCATCATTTTTTCTGTAGAGTAACTCATATTTCAAAAAATAAAAAAGCAAAATAAATATAATTTTACAACAAATATAACAGGAATAGAGCAAAAATATAAGTATTAATCTATAATTAAATCTTTTATTTTCGTTTTATTTACAATGTTTTTTAATTTTGTATTTTCAACCATATAAATTTTTGTATTTTCTTCTGAGATATCTAATACAAAATTTCCAGTTTTTTCTATTTCAAATGTTGCAATTTTTATATTCGATGCCAAAGATTTTGCTTTTCCTGTTTGTGACGAAGCTATTGTAATTACGCCTTTTGTATTATTTATTTTCCAATCGGATTTTATGAATAATCCAAACGTATTTTTTGAAATATTTTGTAATTTTGTAATTTTTACACGATGTGCGGGGAAAATTATTTCAGAAGAAAAAGACTGAATTCGTTTTTGTTTTGGGTTATGAAGCACAAGCAAAACTTTATTTTCTTCTATCTTTTCTAAAGAAAAATATGCAGATTTTTCTTGTTGTTCTGCTACTATTATTTTTAAATTTATATCATTTTGATTATTTTGATTATTTTGATTATTTT
>DQTD01000027.1 GCA_016839105.1 Candidatus Altimarinota bacterium | reverse complement strand
CTCTTTCTTTATATATAAGCATTGAAACAAATACTAAGAAAAAAATTGAAAATATTAACACTGCAATAAAAATATTTAATGAAATAAAAAATTCTATAGAGTTTCAAAATTTATCAGAAAAAAATAAAAATATATTAATACTCAGTCAAAAACTTGCAAACGATGCAATAAATAATGTATAATAATTTGATATAAATATATAACAAACATGCACAATGGAACATCTTCCTTTTTTTGAATATTTTTTCCCTACAATTCGTATTGTATCTTTTATTTTAGGAATTTTTGGAGTTTTTATTATTATAATAGGTTCTATAAAAAGTGCGTGGGAATACATAAAAAATACCAATGATTCTTTTCAAAAAATTCGACTTATTTTTAGTCAACATTTAATTATTGGACTCGATTTTTTTGTTGGAAAAGATATAATTGATACAATGCTTATTCACACTGGTGAAAATTTTTGGGAAGAAGTAACTATTATAATAATAGTGGTAATTATTCGAATCGTATTAACAATTATGGCAGAACGAGAATTATTAGTATTCAAAGAAAACAAATAATAAATATTTATTTACACATATGTCTTCTAAAAATTTAGAAACACTTCTTAACCCAAACTCAATTGTGATTATCGGTGCCTCTGAAAATTCTGCGAAAGTAGGAAATATTTTGCTCTGTAATCTAAAAAATAAAAAAAATATATTTGCAATAAATCCAAAGGGAGGAAACGCTCATGGTGTAGAATTTTTAACACAGATTAAAACTCTTAAAACTATTCCCGATCTCGCAATTATTGCAATTCCTGCACAATTTGTTTTGCACTCTATTGAAGAATGTGGACAACATGGAATTAAAAATATTGTAATTATTTCTGCGGGATTTAAAGAAATAGGAAATATCACACTTGAAAATCAAATAGTTCTATGTGCAAAAAAATATAATATAAATATATTAGGACCAAATTGCCTTGGATTCTTAAATATTCAAAGCGAAATAAATGCATCGTTCGCATCATCAAAACCTGTAAAAAAAGGAAATATCGCACTCATTTCACAAAGTGGTGCTATGGCAGTTGCTATGATGGATTGGGCGGCAAAAGAAAATATTGGATTTTCAAAGGTTATTACAATGGGAAATAAGTCGGATATTAACGAAAATGATTTTTTAGAATATTTAGCAAATGACACCGAAACCGATGTTATTGTTTTATATTTAGAGAGTATTGTAAATGGTCGCGATTTTTTTCAAATTTCAAAAATAATTTCAAAAATAAAACCAATCATTATTGTTAAGTCTGGAATTTCTATAAAAGGTTCACTTGCTGCTACTTCACACACAGGGGCATTATCTGGAAAAAAAGAAATATTAAAAACAGCTCTCAGGCAAGCAGGAATACATTCAACACACTCTCTGCAAGAAATGTTTTTACTGTCAAAAATATTTTCATATTTTGCATTAAAAAAAAATCTACCAGAAAAAATTACAATTATTACAAATGCAGGAGGACCATCAGTTATGGCAGTAGACAATGCTGAAATTTTTAATGTTCCACTTGCAAGTTTTTCAAAAGCAGAGCAAAAACTGCTTCTGAAAAATATGCCAAAAGCATCAAGTTGTGCAAATCCAATTGATATATTAGGAGATGCAACCAGTGTAAGATATTCACAAATATTAGAAAATGTAAAAAATGTTGAAGCTCAAAATAGTGAAAATTCTGTATATTTAGTATTACTCACACAGCAATCAATGACTGATTCTGAAGAAGTTGCTAAAGTCTTACAAATCTTTCAAAAAGAAAACCCAGAAAAAATTATTATTGCGTCGTTTATGGGAGGCGAAGATGTAACTCTTGCACGAAAAGCATTAAATAAATATGGAGTTCTGCATTTTGATTACCCACGAGATGCACTTTCTAGCTATGCTCGTATTGTACAACAACAAAATAATCAAAATAAAAAACAAGAAAATATAATAGAAGAAGAAGATATAAATATTACAAAATTATTAGAAGAAGAAATACAACAAAAAAGAGAAATGTGCTCTGTTCAAACTGTTTCAAAAATATTACAGGCATATAATATTTCATTTGCTGAAGAAATTCTGTGCACATCTGAAAAAGACGTAAATAAAATTTGGAAAAAAATCACAAATAACAAAGAAAACAATAGCAGTACAATTGTTATGAAAATCGCTTCTGCCGATATTCCTCATAAAACTGATATAGGAGGGGTTATTTTAAATATAAGCTCTGAAACAGAAGCACAGCAAGCGTATGCACAAATTCTAGAAAATATTTCAGATGCACAAAAGAAAAACATATTAGGAAAAAATGTAAAAATTGACGGAGTCAGCATGCAAAAAATGATGAATTCAAACGCAAAAGAAGTATACGTTGGATTTACACGAGATTCTGTTTTTGGAGATGTTATTTTGCTCGGGTATGGAGGAATTTATTTAAACATTTTTTCAGATATTTCTCGCAGAATTTTACCTGTTTCAAAAAATGAAATACACAAAATGCTACAAGAAACAAAGTTTTATGCGTTATTAGAAGGAAGCAGAGGAGAAAAACCTGTTAATATTCAAGATTTAATTTCTATAATCTACACACTTTCTATTCTATTTATAGAAAATTCTGATATTTCTAGTATTGATATAAATCCTATATTTTCAGATGATAGTGAAAATATTATTGTTGATGCGAAGTTGTTTTTGTAG
>DQTD01000046.1 GCA_016839105.1 Candidatus Altimarinota bacterium | reverse complement strand
ATTAAAAAATACGGCAACTATTTCATCTTCAAATGAAAGTAATGGTTCTGATACAAATAATAATTCAGATAGACAAACTGTTATTGTGCAAAATATAGTGCAAACAAGTGATATACGAGTTGAAAAAGTTTCAGATAAAGCAGTAGTTAAATCTGGTGAAATAGTTGAATATACACTTTCGTACCAAAATACAAAAAAAGATGGTACAGATTTGCTTACAGCAAAAAATGTAATAATTAATGATGTATTTGATAATGCATTGTTAGATCCTTCAACTTTTACGCTTGTGTCTCCTTCAGATGTAAATTGTAAAATCTCATATGATAATGACCCACTTGTTCAATTATTTCAAAATGATTATATTTCGTGTGAATTAGGAGATATTTCAGATGAGACGGTGTATGAAATTAAATATACTCTTGCAACAAAGATAGGTCTTGCAAATGGAACTACAATTACCAATACAGCGGTAATTAAATCTGATAATGAAACAGAAATAGCAGATGCAGATATTACAAATAATATAGCTGAAAAAACGGTTATAATTAATAATATTATAGTAACTCCAGTTCCTACAGCTACTCCAGTTCCTACAGCTGTTCTAACTGCGACACCAGTTCCAACCGCAAATACTCATAGTGCAAGTTCTTCTTCTCAAGATGGTTCGGGAGGTGGGTGTAATATTGAATCAACAATAGACTTAAGTATTAATGGGTTTGTTAAAATTAAAGGTGCAAAAGATTCTGAATATTCAGATGCGACAGCAAAGCAGTTTGCAACTATTGCAAAAAATACTGATTCGCAAGTAACATATAAAGTAATTATTTTAAATAAAGGAACTTCATATGCTTATGATACAAAAGTTGAAATGAAGTTTATTTCACAAAATATTCAACAATCTGATATTACAAATATTAAAGGAGCTGAATTGAAGGATGGAGTATTCGTTATTAAAAATGCGCTTCCATCAAATGGTAATGTTTCGTTTACATTCGATGTAAAATTAAAAGCAAAAGAGGGGGCTGCACAATCTAAACTTACAATTACATCTTTTGAGGTAGACTATAAATGTCCTAAAATTAAAAAATCTGAAGGAGTTGGAAGATTTGATATTGTGTATATGAAAGCTGGAAAAATTACAGCACAAGAGGTGAAACCGGTAACAGCAATATCTACGGCAGAAGCGTATAGGCTTATAAAAACTGCTGATAAATCTGAAGTGAAAGCTGGAGATATTATTACATATACGCTGTCTATTAAGAATACGGGTTCTTTGGATTTGAAAAATGTAATGCTTTTTGACATGTTTCCAAAAGAATTTTTAGAACCGGTAGGGGGTAGTGAAAAACGATTGGTAGATCCTGCTACTCTTAAGTTTAAGAGAAAGTTTTTGCCAAGAGGTGATATTTTTACTGTTACGGTTAGGATGAAAGTTAAGTCTCATATTTTAGCGGGTACGGAAATTGTCAATGTATTAAAAGCTGGTTCGCAAACAATAGAAATGAAAGATATGGCGAAAACAATAACAAAAGTTGTTTCTGCGCAACAAGGAAGTTTGAAAAATTTATATACTCCGGAGAGTAATGGGGCTTCAGTGTCTCGATCTCGAAAATTAATTCAAACAGGTTTTGATGCACCTATGATTCCATTCGGATTTGCATTAATTCTTGCTGGTGTATATATATATAGAAGAAAGTTTGTGGTCTAATATTTATTGAAATATACTTTCTTATACAAATGGGTTATATTGATATAATATCGATATAACTCTTTTAAATAATACTATTGACTATCTGTTGGTATTTTTATAGAATACGTTAGCTTTGCCTAGATATAGGCTACATATTGACATTTCAATATGAGCAAGATTATTATCCTCTGCTTTTACATTAAACTTATGAAAGGAATAATTGGTAAAAAAATGGGTATGGCTCAGGTTTTTGATGAAAACGGAAGGGTTATACCGGTAACATATCTTTCTTGTGAACCAAATATAGTCTTTGATATTAAGACTGTTGAAAGAGATGGGTATTCTTCTGTTGTCTTAGGAGCTAGTCCTTTGGGAAAAAGAGCAACAAAAACAAAAAAATTCAGAACGGTGAAAGAGTTTTCTGGAGATGTTTCTGCTGATACAGTTATTGGAGCAAGTGTTGATGTTTCTATCTTCGAAGAAGGTGAAAATGTTTCAGTTGTAGGAGTTTCAAAAGGGAAAGGGTTTCAAGGTAGAGTTCGTCGGCATAATACTCGAGTGGCACGAAAAACACATGGTACGAAAGCAGTTCGACATGGATCGAGTGGTTCTATGTGTATTACTGCGCGATCTCAACCTGGATTGACAATGGCTGGACGAATGGGGAACGATCAAGTTACACTTCGGTCAGTAGAGATAGTAAGAGTTGATGCAGAACGATCAATTATTGCGGTTAAAGGTCCAGTTCCAGGGGCAGTAAATTCTATAGTCTTTTTGAAAAAATCATAATGAAAGCTGTTTGTTATACACAATCGGGAGAAAAAAAATCGGAAGTAGAACTTCCTGCCTCTCTTTTTATAGAAGAACCAAATATTGAGTTGATTTATTTAGCTGTTGTTCGACAGCATGCAAATGGTCGGAAAAATATTGCTAAAGTGAAAACACGAGCAATGGTTAGAGGAGGAGGGCGAAAGCCTTTTAATCAAAAGGGTACAGGTCGGGCACGACAAGGTACGATTAGAGCTCCTCAGATGAGAGGAGGAGGAGTTGTATTTGGTCCAACAGGACGAGAGAATTATTCAAAAGCAATGCCTAAGAAAATGCGAAGAAAAGCATTATTTTCAGCTCTTTCATTAAAAGCATCTGATAATAAAGTAGCTCTTCTTGATACATTTTCTTTGAAACAGCCAAGTACTAAAGCATTTCTTTCTTTTCTTTCTAAAATAGAAAATAATCGAAAAGTTTTAGTTGTGGCTGCTGAAAAAGATTTTATTTTAGAAAAAAGTGTTTCAAATATCTCTGGAGTTAGACTTATAACTGCAAACTATTTGAATACTGTTGATGTTATGCAATCAACATTAATTTTGTTTCTAGAAGATGGGCTGAAAAAAGCAGAAGATGTATTCGCATTATAATTTACAAATAATATGATATTAGAAAATGTAATAAAAGCTCCGGTAGTTACTGAAAAGGCTATTGGTTTAAACAAAGAGGGGATTTATGTGTTTTTTATAGATAGAGATGCAACTAAAATTGATATAAAAATCGCTCTTAGTACTCTGTTTGGAAGAACCGTTTCATCTGTTAAAACTACAAGGCTTCCTAAAAAAACAAGAAGTGCTGGTCGATCAGGGACTGTTACAAAACGTCAATCAAAACGAAAAGCATATGTGAAGTTTACAGAAAGTACTCCATTTGAACTTCAAATGGTTAAAAAATAATTTATTTTTGAAAAAATGGCTATAAAAGTTTATAAACCAACGACGAACGGGCGACGAAACATGAGTGTTGTGGATTACTCTGTCCTTTCTAAAGTTAAACCGGAAAAATCTCTTTTGCGTCCTAGAAAGCAAAATGCAGGTCGAAATTGTCATGGACGAATTACTATTCGACATCGAGGAGGTGGAGCGAAACGGCATTACAGAATTATTGACTTTAAAAGAGTTGATAAAATGGGAATCCCAGCAGTTGTAGATTCTATTCAATATGATCCGAATAGAACATCATTTATTGCTCTTCTCTTTTATGCAGATGGTGAAAAACGATATATTATCGCACCAGATGGATTGAAAGAAGGTGATACAGTTATTACTGAAGAGAAATCAAAAGTAAAAACAGGAAACAGAATGAAATTAAGAAATATTCCAATTGGATATAAAATTCATGATTTGGAATTAACGCCAGGTAAAGGTGCTCAAATTATTCGTTCTGCGGGATCTAATGGTAAGGTTACATCGTTAGATGGAGATCTTGCTCATGTAGAACTTCCTTCTAAGGAAATTCGGCTTATCTCAAAGGATTGTTATGCAACTATTGGAGTTGTGTCGAATTCTGATCATATGAATGTGAAAATCGGTAAAGCCGGTCGAATGCGAAATATGGGACGAAGACCTCAAGTTCTTGGTAAATCTATGAATGCAGTAGATCATCCACATGGGGGTGGGGAGGGACATTCTCCAATTGGTATGAACGCACCTAAGACTCCTTGGGGAGCTATAGCTCTTGGAAAGAAAACTCGAAAACGAAAAAAAGCGTCTTCGCAATTTATTATTTCAAGAAAGAGAAAGTAAATTTATGGTCAATTAAGAAAATTAATTAAAAATACTATGGCACGAAGTTTAAAAAAAGGTCCTTATGTTGACGAAAAACTAATGAAAAAAGTTCAAAAGTTTATTACAGAAGGTTCTAAAAAAGTTATTAAGACATGGGCACGACGAAGTGATATTCATCCTGATTTTTTAGGATTTACGTTTGCAGTTCATGATGGAAAAAAATTTGCTCCAGTATATGTAACTGAAGAAATGGTTGGACATAAATTGGGAGAGTTTGCAATGACTCGACGGTTTAAAGCTCACGGAGGAAGTAAAGCTTAATTTACTTCATATAACAATTTTATAGATCAATACAATGATTGCTATCGCAAAAAACATTCGGATTTCTCCTCGAAAGGTAAATTTGGTTGCTACAATGATTCAAGGAAAAAATGCTGAAGAATCTTCAATTCTTCTTTCAAGAATTCCTAAAAAAGCAGCAAGTATGATTAAAAAGGTGCTTGATGCAGCTCTTGCAAATGCTAAGCACAATGATGGAGCAAGTACTTCAGGGCTTGTAATTAAAAGAATTTTAGCATTAAAAGCTCCAATGTTGAAACGGTTTCGACCAATCTCAAGAGGGAGAGCAGCACCTCTTTTAAAAAGAACTTCGCACATTAGAATCGAATTAGGGTAAAATTTATTTTTACAAAAATTATATTTAATAAATTATATGGGACAAAAAGTAAATCCAACGGGAGTACGAGTAGGTATCAATAGAGAATGGCCTTCTCAATGGTATGCTGGTAAAAAAGATTTTGGGAATTTTCTTGGAGAAGATGTAAAAATTCGAAGATATTTTGAAAATAAGTATTCTGAAGCGGGGATTTCAAAAATTAATATTGCTCGAAATTCTAAAGAATTAGTAGTAACCGTAAAAACTTCAAAAATAGGTGTTGTTCTTGGTAAAGGAGGAGAAAAATCAGCAGAAATAGAAAAAGCGTTATCTAAAATAACGGGAAGAAAAGTTAAATTAGAGGTTGTAACGGTTGATCAGCCAGAATTAGATGCAGTTGTTGTTGCGGAAGATGTATGTAGACAATTAGAAAAACGTCAACCGTTTCGAAGAGTTGCTAAAATGGCGGTTCAAAAAGCTATGGAAAGTGGGGCAAAAGGAGCAAAAGTTCTAATCGGAGGACGGTTAGGAGGAGCAGAAATGGCACGATCAGAATTCTTTACAGATGGATCAGTTCCTCTTCAAACACTTCGAGCTGATATTGATTATGCTTATGATCGATCTGAAACTATTTATGGAACATTTGGAGTGAAAGTTTGGATTTATAAAGGCGATCGATTTGATGCTCGAAAAGCAAAAAAATCTGATACTGTCTAATAATTTATGATTATAATAAAAAACCTGATAAATATATTATCAGGTTTTTTTGTACTTTGTTTTTTCTGTGAGAGAGATTTAATAGCTTTATTAATATTGATAGAGTGGTTTGAATAATGAATAAAAAATACGGAAAACAATATTTACAAAGAATATTCGATTTAGTATCTCCATGAACAGGAGAAGTTTTTATTCCTAAAGAAAAGACATGTTTGTTATTAGAGGCAATATTTTTTGGTTGTGGGTATGGAATTTTAGTAGCAAGAATTTTAGGAAAAAATATTCATTGGCGAGAGAT
>DQTD01000049.1 GCA_016839105.1 Candidatus Altimarinota bacterium | reverse complement strand
GGATTTGGATATATTTGTAAAACATGGCTAGAAGATTTTGGAAATATTGATTCTTTGTCGAAAATAACAGATGAAAAAGCTGAACTTTTTTACTCATTTTTTGAATCAGAAAAAAACACTTCAGATTTTAGTCCTGCAATAGACGAAAAAAATGCACGAACTAAAACGGTAATTGTTATAAAGATAAAAAATTCTGAGAGTTTAACAGAAGATGAAATAAGTAAAAAAATGAAAAAACAAACAGAAAAATTGCAAAATGCTGGATTTGTTATTGCTAGTGGATATGGAAAATTAAAAACAACGCAATTGAGACTCGCAAATTTTCCTGTGCATACAATAGAAGATATTGAAAATTTATTAAAATTATTTTAAATAAGGGTTTTTTGTATTATTTCGAAATTCTCTTAAACCAAGAAATAAATTTTTCTTGGTTTTCTTTTTTCATCAGCTCTACTGCAAAATTATACGTTTTATTTTTATCTGCAATAAGCGGAAAAAGAGTGTAGTTTATTTTTTTGTTTTCACAATTATTTTCACAGATAAATTCTAATCCAAGTCCTAATCGTGTTCGAACAGATTTTCCTAAGACTTGATCAAATACAAAATTTCCAAGTGAGTAAAATATATATTTATCGTTATAAATTTCCATGGGTTGTACAACATGCGGATGATGACCAATTACAATATCGGCACCTGCATCTATAAATGCGTGTGCTTTTTTTTGTGGTCGTGGGTGAATTTTTTGTAAATATTCGTCTCCCCAATGAGCATAAATAACAATAAATTCTGCTAATTTTTCAGATTTAATTTTTTGAATTTCTGTTGTAATTGGCGAAGTGTCACCATTAAATAATTCATGATATGCAATAAATGCAATTTTCACATCTCTCACTTCTTGAAAAGTTGTGAGATTTCCAACTTTTTCATCGTTATAGGGGGTTCCAAAGGTTGCAATATTATATTTTTCTAAAAACTTTTTTGTATCGGACAGTCCTTGTTTTCCAAAATTTAATGAATGATTATTTGCCAAGCTTGCAATATTTATTCCATATTCACTCATATTTTTTGCCCATTTTGGGTCTGATGTAAATGCCATCATATTATCTCTAGCGGTGTACGGTTTGTTTTTTGTCATAGCTCCTTCAAAATTTACAACGGTAAAATCACTTCCTGTCATAAATCTTTTCATTCTCCAGTCTAAAATACTTTCCCAGCCTTTTTTGTCTAATTGTTGTCTAATGTATCGGTCAAACATCATGTCTCCAAAAAATAAACCAGTAACTATTTTTTTATTATTGCTTTGATTTTGCTTATTTATATTCTTGTCTTCTGTAAAAAATCCCGTAATGTAGCTGGTTGTGTCTGGCTGATATTTTTTTTCTAAAATTTTTGCAGAACTTGAATGATGCGTTAGTGTAAATTGTTCTTGATTCCATATTTTCGCAATTGAAAATAATGTATAGAATGTTGGTTTTGAGTCTGTGTCTAAGTGATGAATAGAATTTGTATCTAAATTTTGAATAGCCTGCAGAGTGGTTATGTCATGGAAATTTGCAATACTGGGAAATAAATCGTGAGACATATCCGACGAAATAATTACTAATGTGTCTTTTTTAGAAAAAGTGTTTGTAATGTTTTTTGCTAAATTTTCCATTTCTGAAATACTTGTTTTGTCGTTTATAATAATTGGCAAAATCGAAACGGTATTATTTTTAGTATTAAATTTTTTATGAATAAATCCAACAATTCCTGTTATTCCATGTTCATTTTTCATAACAGTGTTATCTATTTTTATATTTAATGCATTTTTATTTTTGTTGTAATTCATGTTTTCTAAAAATCCGTATGGTGTTTTAAATGGTATATCTGATGAAATTATATTCTGACCTCCTTCATTAAAATGATTTGGTGAAATTAAAATAATATTTTTAATTTCTTTTTTTTGTTTTTTTGAAATTTGATTAAGAGTATCTGCTATAAAATGTGGGGCAAGTAAATGATGATTTACAATGAGCAAATTTGTCTGTAATTTTTGACTATTTTTTGTTTCAAATTTTTTATTTGCAACAGAAAAAGCTTTTTCATAAAAACTTTTATCTAAAATTTTTGCAGGAATATAATGTTTATAATCTGTAATTTTTTTAATATTTTGAGTGTGTGTGTGGTTATCTTCTTGTGTCGTTATATGCGTATTTTTAGGTTCTATAATAACTGGAGTAAAACATCCAGAAAGAAGACTTATGCACAGAGATATAAGTAATATTTGTTTCATTTTTTTTATGGAAAATAGGGTGAAAAATTGTTTTTTGACAATATAGTATATATAAACTCGTGCAATTTCTATAGTTTCTGTTTATACTCATTAGGATATGAAAAAAAATAATAGTATTTAAGAGGAAATATGGCAGCAATTGTAGCAATTGTAGGTCGTCCAAATGTTGGAAAATCTACACTTTTTAATCGGTTAGTAGGAAAACGTCAGGCTATTGAATCCGATGAAAGTGGGACTACTAGAGATCCTGTAACATCTTTTGTTGAGAGCGATAAAGTTGATTATTTATTGGTTGATACAGGGGGGCTTGAGTTTGACGAAGCAAAAGGAGATATTGAAGAGGATACACAGACTCAGGCACGAATTGCTGCAAGTGATGCTGATGTAATTATTTTCTGTATAAATACTCAAGAAGATATTACACGAAATGATGAATTAGCGGCTCAATTTTTACGACAAGTAGAAGATGGAAAGCCTATATTTTTGATAGGAACAAAAGCTGATGATGGGAAAACTGAAATAGATTATCCAGAAATATTTAATTTAGGAATAAAAGAGGAGTCTTTGCATTTTATAAGTAGTACTCAGGGGCGAGGAATTAAAGAATTAAAAGCAAAATTAGAGCAATATCTTCATAAAGAGGGGTATGGAAAACGATTTAAACGAGAAGGTGACGATTTATCTCCTCCTCGAATTGCATTTTTTGGACGTCCAAATGCAGGAAAATCTTCGATGATTAATCGATTATTAAAAAGACAGGCATGTATTGTTTCTGAGAGAGAGGGAACTACGAGAGATACAAAAGATGTAGAATTTGAATTAAACGATAAAACGTATATTCTTGTTGATACTGCAGGGGTGCGAAGAAAGTCTAGAGTAGATGATCCTGTTGAAAAATTTTCTGTTATGAGAAGTTTTAAGGCAATAGCAGAGGCTGATATTGTTGTATATTTAGTTGATGCGGGTATTGGAGTAAATTCAATTGATCAAAAGTTGATCGGAGAATTGAAATTATTAAAAACAGGAGTTATTGTGGCTGTAAATAAGTGGGATTTGCGAGAGCAAGGAGAGGAGTCTCAGAAAAGATTTTATGGATATTTATCTCGAAAAATTCCGTATATGCCGTGGGTTCCTGTGCTTTTTACGTCGAGTAAAACAAAGAAAAATTTATTAAAATTTTTCCCAATGATAGATGATATTATGAAAGAACGAGCTCAAAGACTTACAACTGGAGAATTAAATGCATTCTTGCAAGAAATTGTAAATTTACATCCACCTGCAGGTCTTCGAAACAAGCAACCTCGGCTAAAATATATGACACAAGTTGGTGTAAATCCTCCACATTTCAAGGTAATGGGGGCTAAGTTAGACTTTCTTCATTGGTCGTATCAACGATATCTAGAGCATCGAATGCGAGATGCATTTGGATTTGAAGGAACGGGAATAATTCTTGAGTATAAAAATGGTTCATCGAATCCTTATGATGAGGGAGGAGGGGTAAAAAACTGGAGGGCTGTAAATAAAGGAACCTTTAAAAGGGAGAATTTATAAGATAGTGCTAAAACTATAATTAAAAATTGACATTGTTCCTTGTGAGCGTGTATACTAATCTAGCTTTTTATTTTTACATTTCTTTTGAGACAAAATAACAAACAATTGGGGGGAAAAAATCGAGTACGAAAAAATGAGGAAATTCGAATTTCTGAAATTAGACTAATCGATGAAGAAGGAGAGCAGTTAGGTATTTATGAAACAAAGAGGGCATTGTATCTCGCAAGAGGTAAAAATCTGGATCTTGTTGAAATTTCACCAACCGCAAAGCCTCCTGTTTGCAAAATTATGGATTTTGGTGCATTTTTATACCAAAAGAAAAAGGATCAAAAAGAACAAAAAAAAGCTCAAAAAACTCATTCTCAAAAAGAGATTAAGTTTGGAATTCGAATCTCAGATAATGATTTTGAAGTTCGAATTAAGAAAGCGATTAAATTTCTTGAAAAAGGTTCTTCTGTTAAAGTAGTTCTTCAGTTTAAAGGAAGAGAGTTTACTCATCCGGAAATTGGCTTAAAGCGAATAGAAGAAATGGCATTGGCATTGGAAGAAATTGCGAAACAAGAATTTGAACCAAAAAGTCAAGGCCGAAGTATTGTTACAGAATTTAGACCTTTGTCTAAAAAGGAAAAATAATACTCCTGCAAAAGAATGTAATAAATATATGTAATTTATAACCTGTTATTATGGCTACAAAACTAGGAAAAACTGGTCCACGACGAACTCATGGAGGTGTTAAAAAAACTTTTAAGTTTAAAAAGAAAAAAGGAAAAATTGTTTCTGTAACTATGGAGAAATCATGCAGAAGACATCTTCTTCTGCAAAAATCTGATCGACAAAAGAAAATGGGGAATGCTCCAATTCAATTGGCGAAAGGCGATGCTAAAACGATTAAATCTATGATTGCATAATTTTGCTTCAGAGTTATTAATCAGAAAAATTAAAAATTAAAAATTATATTTTAAGTAAAAAAATACAATGCGAGTAACTAATGCAGTAGCTAGAAAGGCACGACATAATAAATTATTTAAACTGGTAAAAGGGTTTAAATGGGGGCGAAAAAATGTATATAGATTAGCATTGAATGCAGCAGCAAAGTCTGGTCAGAATTCATACCGAGATCGAAAACGAAAAAAACGAACTTTTCGACAACTGTGGATTATTCGTATTTCTGCAGCTCTTAGAGCTCAAGGAAAACGATATTCAGAGTTTGCATTTAAAATGGCTCAAAAGAAAAT
>DQTD01000094.1 GCA_016839105.1 Candidatus Altimarinota bacterium | reverse complement strand
GCTGGATTAATCATCCATTCAAAACTTGCCGATTGGTCAATCCATTTATAAATCACTCCAAACATATCAATTACATCATTCATATCACATCGTTGATATTCTTTGTAAAACCAAAAATTTTCTTGAGATAAATTTGGTGCAACATTTACTACAGGGGCTATAGAATTCGTTTCTATAAACAATCGTTTATAAATAGGCAGTAACCCTGCTGTTGTTCCTACAACACCTGCAGTAGAAGTATTTGGAGCTGGTGCTAAATGATATGCAAATCTTATCCCTTTTTCTTTAATATCAGAAATTAATTCAGACCATTTATCCCCAGAAATTGCAGTAGTTTTTGTTTTATACCACTGTTCATCTCTTCCAAATAAAATTCCTTTTGACCATTCCGAACCTTCAAACAATTCATATTGACCTCGCTCTACCGCTAAATCTTTTGAAGCTTTCAAAGTATAATACGCATACTGTTCAAACAGTTCATCTACATGGTCTCGTGCTTCTTTTTTATCATACGCCAGTTTTTGGCATGCTAAATATTCGGCTAATCCCATAAATCCAAGTCCAATACTTCTATATTTTTTCGCCGTATATTCCGATTCTTTAATTGGATATAAATTTAATGTAATAACATTGTCTAAAATTCGAGCAGCAACAGGAAAAACTTTTTTCATTTCTTCTGCTGTATTCACTTTCGCAACATTTATAGATGCCAAATTACACACAACACTATCCCCTACTTCATGCTTAATATTTACAATAGTTTTCCCATTTTCCTCTGTTAAAACTTCTTCATAAAATTTAGAAGGTGATGTGTTTTGGCAAATTTCTGTACACAATTGCGTAGCATAAATATTTCCTGCATGTTTATTTGGATTCACTTTATTTACAGTATCTCGAAAAAAGAAATATGGCATTCCTGTTTCTACCGTTGCTTTCAATGCTTCTTTCATTAAGTCTTTTGCAGGTACTGATTCTGATAATGTAATTTTTGGATTATTTTCACATTCAATATAAAACTTTTCAAAATCGTCACAAAATAAATCTTGCATTTTTTGTCCTGTAACTTTTTCAACTTCGTACGGGTCAAAAAGTGTCCAATTTCCATTTTTTTGCACTCGCTTCATGAACACATCTGGAATAGAAATTGACGGGAAAATATCGAATGCTTTCGATCGAATATCTCCTGTTTCTGTTTGTAAATTTAAAAAATCAAAAATATCTTTATGCCAAATATCTAACGTTGGTGAGATTGCACCATTTCGTGAACCCAGTTGATTTACTGCCGTTGCAGTGTCATTCATCACTTTTACCCACGGAATAACTCCCCCTGCTGCTTTTTCGACATATCGAATTGATGATCCTCTCGCACGAATATTTCCACAATAGACACCAATACCCCCACCAAATTTAGAAATTTGTGCCATATTTTCTAACTGATGATAAATTGCTCGTAAATCATCATCTATATTTAATTTAAAGCAAGAACTCAATTGATGATAATTTGTTCGTGCATTCAATAATGTTGGAGTTGGAAGAGATAACTTTTGAGAAGAACACACTTCATACATTTTTTTTGCCATTTCGACCCTATCTTCTTTTTTTTCTGGAATTGCCAAAAACATTGCAACTGCCAAATACATTTCTTGTGGTAACTCATGAACTACTTTATTTGGATTCAATAAATATCTATTCGTAAGTGCTAACATTGTTGAATATCCATATTCAAAATCTCTCGATTTATTTAACACACTCGCAAGCTCTAAAATTTCTACATCTGAATAATACTCACCAAAATTTGTATAATAATATTCTTTTGCTATATAATCTTTAAAATGAGCTAAAAAGGTTTTAGGTTTATAAATTTCTGACATTTTGATATTTCTATTTTTTGCTGCTTCTTTATAGGATTCTATCGTAAAAAGCCTTCCTGCAATATTTTGCCAATGTATATTGTCAATAGTAATGCAGTCTACACATGCTTTTCGCATTATATTAATCAATTTTTTAGTTTCTATTCCATCTACAATCATCAACTTGATAATTTCATATACTTCAGTAAAACTACATTTTTTTTCGAACCCTTTTGCAACTCGTGCAAAGACTTTTTCTAATTTTTTTTCAGAAAAAATTTGTTTTTCCCCAGACCGTTTCGTCACTTTCAATAAATGTTTATCTATTTTTTTCATTTCTTCTAGTCGTGCTTCTGCTCGTTTTTTTGCTTGCTCTGCTCTATACAAAATATATGATTTTGCAATTTCAAAATTCCCACTTTCTACTAAAAATTTTTCTACTAAATCTTGAATTTGCTCAACGGTTGGAATATTTACACTACAATCAAAATTTTCATATAAATACTCTACCACATCATTTGTTAAATTTTCTGCAAAATTATCATCAATAATAATACCCACCTGTTTTTCAGATTTTTTAATAGCTTCAATAATACGAGATTTATCAAAATCTGCAGTTTGACCATTTCTTTTAATTACTTTTGATAACATAAACTCTGAAAAATAAAAAATCTATAAAAACAAAAAACTATATATAGTTAGTAAAAACATCTTTACATACTATATACAGTTTTTCAACTCAAAAACTCCTAAAAACAGTCTTGAGTGAAAAAATTAGCCAAGACTAGATAAATAAAATAAGTAGTTTTTTTTATAAAATATTATTTCCCCCAACTTTCCAAAAATGCTTGATATTCTTGACCTGTTCCACATACAACTTTTTCTTTTCCACACACTTCTTTTGCAAAATCTTTCATTACAGACCAATATAATCCATCATTCCATAATGAAAAATGATGACCGATAGTAACTGGTGCTTTTAACCCTAACTCATCATTTTTATCAAAATTATAATGAGCGTAAAAATAATTTAAATAGCCAGTAAGTGCATTTTTATGTGCGGTTTTCCATTCTGGAGTTCCAAATGTCAACGTGCTTTTTGCTTTTGATTGCAAGTAATACAAATTATAATCCATTGCTATAGTGTTTCGCCCTCCAATATTTACCCCATAAAGTGGAAAATTCCAAATAGTATTTTGTTTTTCTACCAATCTATTTTGCATAAAAACTTTATTTGTTTCATATGTAAAACCATAATTTTTTAATGCTTCATACATCGCATCATTGTGTCCTAAAAGTGGTGCTCTAAATCCTGTAATTTCAGATTTTGGAAAAATTACTCCAGAACCCCTCTCTTTATTCTTTGAAAATATAAATCTATTAAAATATTCAAATTCTTGTTCCCATTGTTTTTGCGTCCAATCACTTCCATTAAAATGTCCATTAGCATGTGAGCCAATTTCGTGACCGAATTTATAAGCATCATTCACAAATGCAAATCTTTTAGCAATATCATCTACATCATCTCCCCAGCCAATATCCGAATGCCCAGCTCTGTACCCATCTAAATCGTATACATTTTTCAAAGCTTCTGGAACAAAATATACTCCACTAATAAAATATGTAAACCGAACAGGTTTATTTTCTACTAATAATTTTTTTGAAAAATCTTGAGTTTTTTTCCACATTTCAAGTGAATATGAACCATCAAACTGTAACAACACAAATTGTGTATCTTTTGGATATTCTGTATGATTTGTAAATTTCTGAATATTTTTATGATATTCAGAAATTATTTTTTGATTTTTATATTTTTCTAAAACAGAAGAAATATCAGAAGTATTAAAGCTAAATCCAATAAGAGGAACAAATAATATTTTAAAAAGTACACTATTTATGAGCATATTTTATATATAAAAATTATGTATTAATTGTTACTCATTTTTACCAATTTTTACCAATTTTTACCAATTTTTCATCTCCTGCAACAAAAACATGAGTTGGTTTTCCAAAGACTTTCATGCCTTCAAATACGCAATTTCCACCCTTTGTTTGCATTTCATCTACTTTTATTTCCCATTCTTTTTCAAGGTCAAAAACTGCAATATCTGCAACACTTCCAATAGATAAATCCCCTCTTTTAACAGAAATAACATCAGCTGGTTGAAATGTCATTTTTGCCAATAAATCAGACAGTGATAATTCTCCTGTTTTTACAAGTCGTGTATAACAAAGTGCAAAAGAACATTCTACACCAACACTCCCCCACACACTTTCCACAAATGGTTTTTCTTTTTCAAATGCCAAATGAGGTGCATGATCTGTTGAAATAACAGAAATTGTATTTTCTTTTAATCCTTGAATTAAAGCATCTTGATGATCTTGCGACCGAATTGGTGGATACATTTTTCCTTGCGTATTATAATTATCACAAATTGTATCTGTAAGTGTTAAATATTGCGGACATGTTTCTGCCGATACATTTACTCCTCGTGCTTTAAATTGTTTTATTAAATTCACAGATTCTTTTGTAGAATTATGTAATAAATGAAGTTTACATCCAGTTTTCTCAGCTAATACCAAATTTTTATATACTGCTAAATCTTCGGCTTGTGGCGAAATACCAGGCAGTGCTAATTTTGTAGAAATATCTCCCTCGTGTAAAACACCTCCTGCTGAAAGTGCTTCATTTTGACAATGACTCATTAATACTAAATCGTGAGTTTTTGCATATTCCATTGCTTTTTCCAAAATTCCTTCATTTTGAACATCAACTCCGTCGTCTGTAGTTGCCACAATTCCAGAATTTTTCATTTCCCACATTTCAGAAATTTCTTTTCCTTTTTGTCCTTTTGTAATTGCTCCTGCTGGATACAAATTTCCTAAATTTAATTTTTCAGCTCGAGAAATTTGAAATTCTACAGCTGCTTGAGAATCGGTTACGGGTGTTGTATTTGGCATAGAAACAACAGACGTAATACCTCCGCATAATGCAGATTTCAAACCAGATTCTATTGTTTCTTTATCTTCTCTTCCTGGTTCTCGTAAATGAACTTGTAAGTCAATTAAACCTGGAAAAATATATTTTCCCGAAACATTTATTTCTTCTACTCCAATTTCTACAGCAATATTTTCAGAAATTTTTATAATAACACCATTTTTCACCAAAATATCACATTTTTTATCTATGTTATTTTTTGGGTCAACAACATGTCCACCAGTCAGCACAAAAGAAGTCATACAAATAATAAAAATATATATTTATATTATACTACGGTATTTATTTCCTAAATTCAATCTATTTTCAATTAATTTATGAATCTCTTCTCTTTACTGCAAATACATAAAGTTTTTAATACTTGACGAAGTGGTTTTTGATCCATTTGTATAATACGCTCCACATTGAGAGGCATCAGATGAATTATGATTTCCTTGCCCCCATATTTCATATGGTCCACCGTTTCCGTCTACATTACCACTATTTGCCCCCCACGATCCATCATCGTTTGAAAAACGTGTTCCCGACCCCGACCATTTCGAAGCAAGACTTGCACCATCTGAAAAATACCAAAGATGAGTCCCATATGTATATGTATTTGCCCCATTCGTAACAGTCCACGTTACAGGTTCTCCATTGGTATATGCATTATTCATTCTATCTTTTATTGTCTTTGTATTTCCAAAATCGTATAAAATTTCATATTTTGTTACACCTCCAACGGTTAAGACCTGCTTAAATTTGCTATGTAATTCGTTTTGCATTCCTGTGGAAAAATACGCTGCACTTGTTTCTGTAAGCATATTTGGACCATATGGTAAACTTTCAGCACATTTAGCACTATCTGTTATTGCAAATAATTTCCATATATCATCTTGAACATCAACAGTAAGAGTTTGACCAAAGTCATCTAATGTATCATTTTGTGCATCTACTGAAATATTGAACGCTTCAATTGCACCTCCTGTTACATTTATAGTTGCTTGTTTATCAGAATTTATAGTTATAGAATTTACTAAAATTCCAGAACCTAACGTAAAAACAGTATCTTCATCAAAATTTCCACCAATTATCGTTAAATCTACGGTTTCATTTGTTGAAATTTTATCTGGAGTAATCTCATAAAAATAAGGCTGTAATTTTCCACCAAGAACTGACACTTCTTCATCTATTTTAGACCAAATAGAATTACTACAGACATAACTAAATGTATCTGAAATATTATGATAAACCCGTCCCGCAGAAGAATTATCACAAATTGGTGCAGTAGATAAATTTTCAAGTCGTACATTTTTTATTTCATTTCCAGAAAAATTTACATCATCTGTAAAAATAAAATAATTATTTGTATTATCCCAAGACAATGCATGAGATAAAGTACTTCCAAAAAATAAATCACTGTCTCCCGATATACCAATATCATTTTGAATAACTATTCTATTTTTATGATCTTGATTAAAAATTTGGATATTTTCTGCAAATACAGAGCTAAAAATAATTGAGCTAAAAAGAAGAGATGTAATGATATTTGCAATATTTTTCATATATTTATATATTTATATATATTTTATTTTTTAATTAACAGTAAAACTTAAATTATTTCCAAAGAAATTTTCTGCAATAACCGCAACAGAAGCATTGGAATTTCCACCAGTTACATTAAGCGTAACAGAATTATCAGAATTTATAACAGTATAATTTAATACTGCACCTGAATTTAAAGTAAATATAGTACTTGAGGTGAAATTTCCACCAGTTACAAGAATATCGGTTGTTTCATTGTAACTAATAGTTGTTTTATTTAAAGCGTATAAATATGGTTTTAATCCTCCCAAATTTGGAATATCATTATCCAACTTTCGCCATACAACACCACTACAAACATAACTTTTTACATCATCTATATTATAATAAATTTCTCCTGAATGAGCGCTATTACATATTTTATTGGCGAGAGTATTATTTTCTAATTTTACATTTTTTATTTGATGCCCAGAAAAATTTACATCATTTGTAAATACAAAATTATTTTCAGAATTATCCCAATACAACGCCTGAGAAAGAGTCTTTCCAAAAAATAAATTACTATTTCCTAAAGTACCAATATCGTTTTGAATAACTATTCTATTCTGATGATCTTGAGTAAAAATTTGGATATTTTCAGCAGATACAATTTTTATGCATACTGCCGAAAATACACACACTATTCCCACCACACTATAAACCAATGATGAGAAATATTTATATATCATGTCTTAAAAAAAATTATTTAGTCTCAGTATAATCAAATACTAATTCTCCAATATACGATGCATTATTAGATTTTGTATATCCAGTTACTTCAACTGTTAAGATTTCTCCTGCAACGGCAGTATGTCCTGAAATATCTAAAATTACATCTGTCCATGCTGATGAAGACAGTCCTGTATTTGAAACAATTGTTGCTCCTGTACCATCAACAATTTTGATATCAATTTTACTATCCGACACAGATCCATCTGTTTTATATGAAACCGTTAGTGAAGTAAGAGCCTCTACATCCGCTGGTGTTTTAATTTGAAAATTTAAATTCAAATCTTGTAATGAAGGTTGAGAACTTGTAACCGTATGAAAATGATGCCCAAATCCTGTATCATCTACAGATCGAAATACATTCACTGCATTATTTGAACCATCTTCTTTAATTACTACACTTCCAAGTGGAAGAAAAAATGTTTCTGCTTTTGGAGTTGAAAGAGAATTTTCCAGAGCATCAATATCTGATTCGTTTACTGTTAATCGTGCCGCTTGTGAAGATTGCTCTGTTTGTAATGCTAAAATATCAGTATCATTACTCGCAATATTAGATGCATTTATAGACAGATTATCTGCATTTATTTTAATTTGAGAATCAAGTTTTAATAAACCCGCTGTTAAATCTGATCCAAAAACTAAATAATTAGCTCCTGTAAAGTTTCCATTTCCAGTTAAAATTTCTAAATCATCAATATCTCCTTCATTTACTGTTAATCGTGTAGCTTGTGCCGATTGTTCAGTTTGTAATGCTAAAATATCAGTATCATTACTCGCAATATTAGTAGTATTTGTATTTACTTGCGTTTCAAGTGCGGCTGTTGCATTTCCAAGTTCTGAAACATCAACACCATCAACCGTTGCAAGAGCTTGCATTTCAATATTACCTGTAAGAGAAATATTTCCTTCAACATTTAAACTATTCGTTAAATTAAATCGTGAATTTGCACTATCCCAAGAAAGGCTTTCTCCTAAAGTATTTCCAAACTGAAGAAAAATATCGCCTCCAGTGTTATCTGCATCTAAAACAAGATGATTTCCGTTTTCCAATTCTTTTTCATTACTCCAAATTTGGATATCTGCCGCAGATGTTGCGGAAGCAAGAAGTGGTACAATCAGTGCAGAACCTGCAACTGTCGCAATAGATTTATTAATACGCATAAGAAAAGGGTTAAAGTATATATATTTGTATTATGTTTTTGATTCGAGTTTTTTGACTTCTTAAATATAATTATTATATTATTTGGGTCTATTATTTAATTCTTTTATTATTCACTCTGACTTTTTATTTCCCTTTATATTCAAAGGAAATATTACTAATGAATACTTCTTCGCCTGCAGAAACATTAAAAACAAGTTCTATTTGAATATTTTTATCATTCAGAATAGAGGAGGTTGAAATATCCACTCCTGATAAATCCAATTCTACAATTTTCCAATCACCAAAACTTACCTGATCTGTTACTTTCTCAAAAATTAAACCATCGGTATCCGAAACTGTAATATCCACAAAGTTTTTTGCAGCGTTTACACTTGATGTTTTTATCAAAAATTTAATTTTTCCAGCATCTGCATCAAAACTTTCAAATTCTGCTAAATTTACAGTAATAAGTAATTTTCCACTATGAAGATCTCCAGTAATTGTATCTGTTGTAATTTTATAATATTGGTATATTTTCGAAGCCACGGTTTCGTTTCCCATGAAAATACTTATTTGGTTCTGTACAGTATTCGCTTCAAATATTGCATTTGAAAAAAGAGGTACTATTGTTTTTGTTTTTGCACTTGCAATCAAACTCGAAGCATCTATATTAACTATATTATTTTTACTTGCATCAATCGTCTTATTTTCTAATTCTTGATTCGTTATGGTATCTACTAAAACAAAAGTTTCATCTACAGTTTCATCAGCAATAGAACTTTCTGAATCTGGCAGAATATATGTATTATTTCCTGTAATATTTTCAGCAGAAAATTTTATACGTCCTGTCTCCGATTTTAAAGATAAAGTACCTGTAATTTCTACTGAATCGTTTATTAAAAAAAGCTTTCTATCAAAATTATATGCAATTATTTTTGCTAGCATTTGTCCAAATTGCAATTTAATTTCTCCTGTATCCGCATTTTCTACCGAATTATCTGGATCTATTACAAAAATATTTCCAATAGATCCCGCTGAGTTTTCTGCAGTTATTGCTTCATTTGCTTGATCTGCATTAAATGCATACGGAAGCGATGAAATTAATTTTCTATCTTTTGCATCGTCTAAAACATCTACATCTAAAACCTGATAATCCTTTTCATTTCCATCACCCACAACACCTTTTCTAATTTCAACTTGTAAATATTTATGATTTACAAGAAGAATATCTGTAAAAACCTGCTGTTCTCCTAAAATTGCAGAAAAATATCCTTCATTTGTAAATCTCACCGCAATTTCCTCTGTCCAATTTCCAAAATCTGCATCCGAAACATCTAATAAACCAGTTGTTGCATCTATTTCTCCATCAGTAATATCCGTTGTTTTCCACAGTGAAAATCGCATTACATACGCTCCTTCCAATTTTTGACTCGTTTTAGAAAGAAGTCGTCCTTCGTAAATAAGTGTATGTGGAATATCTGGTGTAATTGCAGAAACTTTTTCTGCTCCATATATTCCAAAGAAAACACAAGAAGAAATAATAAGAGACCCCGTTAATATTGTGTTAATTTTTTTCATTTTTATGTGTAATTTTTAATTATATGTATTATTCTAAAGATTTTTTCAAATTATTCGCTTGAGTTTCTAAATTTATATCTTCATTATTTTCATCTTTATTTTTTCGCCCAATAAATCGGGTAAAACAACCAATAATAAATGCTATTAAAATCCAAATCCAGCAATATTTTTTATACTTTTCCGTAGTATCACTTGTTTTAGAAATTTCTATATTTTCAGTATTATTTATAATTTTTACTTCTGTTAATGTATCTAAATTTTTATAAATTATCAGATTTTCCTCTTTTCCTGCATTATGAAAATTTGAATTTATATTTAAATTTTTATATTTTTTCTCAGTAAAACGTTCTTCAGTTTTATTTAGATTTTCCATATCAAGTAAATCTCCTTCATAGGATGACTTATGAACCGTTGGAATATTGTGAGGATACACAATTGGTTTAATTTGAAGCGTAACAATAGGATTTGGAGTGGGGGAAGAAGAAATAGATGGTAAAACAATCATTGTAGGCTTGGGGACTGCAGTCATAATAATTATTGATGTAGGAATTGATGTAGGAATAGGAATAGATGTAGGAATAGATGTAGAAATCGGATCAGAAGTTTGTATCGGTACTACAGTGCTTTTTGGAGGTCGAATATATCCACCGCCACCTCCTCCACTACTTTTCGATGTAGTAGGAGTAGGAGTAGGAGTAGTAGTAGGAGTAGGAATAAGAACCAAATTATTTGAACAATTACTTGTATTCACAATCTGACAATTCGAAAGGCAAGAAAGAGTTCCTTTCTCATAACCAAAACTAGAACATGTTTTTCCATTAAAATTATTTGTATCACATTGTTCAGGAAATTCAATTTGTGAATTTCCACAATATGAACTTGATTCAATAAAATCTTGTGATTCCCCTATTTTTTGTATTTCTACCAAATTTGATTCTTCTCGTATTTGTGTTCCATTTACATCTTCTGTTTGTGAATTTTGTTGAGTTTCTGTCAAATTATTATCAATTAAAATAAAATCTGAAGATTCTGCAGCAAAAACTGATGTAATAAAAAAAGGTAATGTCAATAATGTAGATATCTGTAATTTAAAATTCATGTTTTGTATATTTGTATATTTGTTTAAAAAGTATTTAAAATACTTCATATCATAATATAAGAAATTTAAATAAAAAGCAAGACTTTTTTTATAAATTTTATAACAAAAAAGGAACCTATATAATTATAGATTCCTTTTTATATTTTTTATATTTTTTATATTTTTTATACAAATTGCATTAATAAGAAACTCCAACCACAAAACTCTTACCAATGCACGTGCAATATATCAAAAACAAATAATACAGTCAAGCAAGCCTAAATTCAAGAAGTAAATCTGGTATGTGGAGTGTCAAAATTGAG
>DQTD01000061.1 GCA_016839105.1 Candidatus Altimarinota bacterium | reverse complement strand
TGCTTATTATTGTGCTTATTATTGTGCTTATTATTTTTTAGTAAAAAATTTAAAAAAGATTTTCCTTCTTTTCCAAATCCTAAAATTCCGAAAGTATTGTACTTGGAAAGATGCAGAAGCAAATTTTCAAAAGATGAATGTTTCATAACAAAAATTTAAATTACTATTTGAATAATGGACGCATGCATTACCCCCATTATTCAAACTCTCTTTTTATCACATCGAAAAACTTACTTGGAATTTTATCCAAATTATTATTTTCTTCATCAATTTTTGTTAATTCCTCCGAATTTTCTAAAACATCTAATTCCTCAAAACCATCATTTGAATATGTCGCAATATATTCTTGTAACAAAATTGGAAAATCTTTAATGCTTTCTGCATTATATTGATAGAAACTCATTCTCAATGCTAAATTCACTTCTGAATATGTTCCCACACACTCAAAAGGCTTCACTCGTGACTCATCAACCAAATCATGAAACATTTCTTGCATATCGGAATTTTCAAATAAATCTTGTCCAAAAATTGTAAGCATATTTTCTTTTCCAACAAATGGAAACAAAATAATATATGCAAATAAACATTTTGGACATGCATTGCACCAAATATCTTTTTTACTTCCTGAATTACAACTTTTAAAAATTGGGAAATTTTCTGGAAATTCTGCAAATATTTTTCCAATTTGAATTTCAGATAATGGACGTAAAAAACTTATATATTCAAGGTATGGGTGAATATATTTATTTACAAAACTTCTAAAATCATCTTCAAATTTCAAACTTTTCGAAAATTGATGATTTACTTTTAATCCTTCAAATATCACATTTTCTTCATTTGCACTTGATTCATTTGAAAGCAAAATATATTTTTTCCCATGTACCAACGAAGTTAAAACCGTAATAAATCCAAGAAGAGCCGAAAACGGAACATGTCCATTTAAAAATCCATCACCATTACAGTGCACAATTTTTTTATCCAAAATACGCTGTACCTGAATATTTTGGATATTTTCTTCAGACTCTTCCGCTTTTTTAAATAATCGTTTTGTAGCTTCAATTGGATTTACCGAAAATAAAGTAAGTGCTTTAGAAAATTCTGGTTTCAATAATTCATAACTCACAATCGAATCTTTTCCTCCCCCAACAGGAAGTAAAATTGTTTCTGAAAGAAGAATATTTGAAAGCGGTGCAAATTTTGAACCATTCGCATCTTTACAGTCTTGTTTCAATTTTTCAGAATAATGAAATTCAAAAAAATCCTTTTCTGAAACTACTATATTATTTATATATATAAACTCTCCGAGTCCGTTGTAAAATAAATTTTTAAACCAATTTTCTTGATATGTATCTAAAAATCCTGTATTTATTTCAATAATTTTTGCACACGAAATTTTCCAATAATTCACCATTTCCGCAACTCCTAAATAAAAAATTGCAGCAGAAATATCTTCAGCTGGTAAATTTTCTGAAGTCTTTTTATTTACAATAATTGAATGTGTAAAATTTATATCTTCTACACTTTCAGAGTTTTCAGCTTCTTCATTTACATGAATTTTATAAACATAGGAAATATGCAAAATATTATCAGATTCAATAATATTAATTTCATCAAAAGAAAATTTTGAATATTGAGTTCTCAAATCTGTAAAGTTTTTTTTATGAATCATAATTATTATCTAATATAGAATTTCTATTAAAATTATTATAAAAATTATAGCAGATTTGTGTTGAATGCCATATAAAATATATTTAATCTTTGTTCGTTGTAGTTCTTGAATTTAGGTTCTTGGAAAAAAATTGGATATTTAGTTTTTTATGATAAAATTATATGAAATATTTTTATCACATTGTCAAATATGCAAACACACAAAGTAATTTATAATTTTATTGAAAATACCAGAAACCTACACCACTCTCAAAAAATACTTAACCTTCAACTCTCCCAATTTCCCCAAAAATAACTCTTTTTTTTCTGGATCCATAAAACACATAACCGAAACCAAAAAACTTTGAGTATGCGGAACACTTTTGATTTCTGGTGGAAAAAATACTGTTCTATCCTCTTGTAAAATTTGAATAACTTTTTGAATATCGCTTTCGCATTTTTCTCTAACCTTTGCACGAATTTCAATTTCTAACCCTTCTGTAAATGGTGGATATTTTAGAATTTTTCGAGACAAAATCTCTGATGCATAGAAATTTTCAAAATTATCATGATTTTGAATAATTTGTAAATTTGGCTGAAATGTTTGAATAATATATTCTAATTGCATATTTTCTTGCGGTTTTTCAAACATTTCTTCTAATAAATGTGTTTGAATCCATGCTATTTCTTCTGTTGTAAAACTAAAAAACTGTAAATTATTTTCAAATAAAATATCAATAATTAACGAACACTCTGCAATACTCCCCAACGATAACATCATTTGCGTTCCAATAATAATATCAGCTGTTTTTATTTCTTCACGCATTCGTTTTTGCGACGATTTTGTTTGAAACGAATCTCCGTCTATTCGTAAAATTTTTGCATCTAAGTTTTCTAAAATTTCTTCTATTGCTTGTGTTCCAGCCCCTATTTTTTGCATTGGCACTTTACAATTTTCACACATTTCTGATGTTTCAATTTTTTGTGCGTATCCCATTGTATTACATCGTAATACAATTTGATTTTTTTCATTTTTAAACACATTCATTTTGCTACCAGTATATTGCGAAACAGGAGAGTCTCCACAATTTGGACACTTTATATAATGATGCAACCCTTTTCTATTAATATACAAAATTGTTTTTTTATTATTTTGAAGATTTTCTTTAATTTTTTGTAACGCAAGTGCCGACAATGGCGAAAAATTTTTATTCTGATGCTCCAATTGCATATCCACAATATGTATTTGTTTTTGTGATGCATACATTTTTTGATGTTTCACAATTTCAGAATTTTTATTTTGTGTAAGCGTTGCAATATCTCCTGCACACGAAGTGTAAAGCAAAGGGATATTCATATTTTTTGCTACGATTTCTGCCGAACGCATTGTTTGTGTAAATGGTGAAAATTTTGTGTAGTGGCTTCCGTGTGCAAATTCATACACAATAATTCCAGACAAATTAAAAAATGGTATGCACAGAGAATACTGTGTTCCAAAAATTATTTGTGTATTTCCTGTTTTAATTTTCCAAAATGCTTCAATTTGTTTTTTTTTACTTACTTGTGAATGAAACACACAAATATCTGAAAAAATATTTTCATATTGTGAAAAAGCTTGCTCTAAACTAATTATATCTGGAAAAATTACAACAACTTGTTGGTTATTATTTTCTGTATTTTTTTTAATAAAATTTACTTCATCTATACTTCTTTTTGAATATACAGAACCTAGACTAATTTTTATATTTATATTTTTTTCTATACTATTATTTTCTTTTTTTTCTACAGTATTTTTTGCTATATTTACAAATTCAGTACTATTAATAAAATTTGTATTTCTGATATTTGCAGGAATCGCTTTTTTCAAAATATGCGATGGTGATGTAAAAAAATGGCCTGCAATATCACAAATATTTTTAATCTCTGATGCGGAAAAAATATTTTTTGCAATAATTCTTCCCAAACTTTTTGTTTTAAAATCTGGTTCTGTTTCCAACAATTTTATAATCACACACTTTTCTCTACTCGTTCCCATTGCAATTTCTGCAATATCTCCCACTTCTGCATTTTTACTTATTTCTTCTATTTTATACGTAAGAATATTTGCAAATCCCGATGGTCGAAAAGGAATAACTTCAGCAAACATATTATTAATAAAAATTTATTCATAAACTGCTATTTTTACTCCCAAAGCCATTAATAATCCTCCAAAAATTTTATTAAATATTTTTTGAAATTTGTTAAAAACTATTTGAACTTTTGGTTGTGTAAAAAATAGTGAGACACAAATAAACCAAATAATTGTCATGAGAATCATTACGATACTAATTATTGCTAAAATAATATTTGGCGTTACTTCTGGAATAAAAACAGTAAACATACTCATAAAAAATAATGTTGCTTTCGGATTTAAAACATTTGTTAAAAATCCAACTTTTAACGCCATTAAGCTTGATATATCTTGTTTTTTCTCAAAATTTTTAATTTCTATGTCATCTGCTTTTGACAAAAAAACTTGAAATCCAATATAAAATAAATAGATTGCTCCAGTAATTTTTATAATATTAAACAACAGTATTGATTTTGAAATAATCAAAGCAATTCCTGCCAAGCAATACGTAATATGAACGGCTATTCCTAAACCTAAACCAATAGCTGTATAAATACCTGTTTTTCGAGAGTATTGCAATGATTGTCGTACTACCATAAAAAAATCGGGACCTGGTATCACCAATGCAAGTAAAAGCATAAATGCGATTGATGCAATTAACGGTATATATTCAAAAAACATATTTTATTATTAAATTCTTTCATTTAAATTCTTTCATTTAAATTATTTCTACGCAACCATCGCCATTCTTGCCTCTAACAATTCTTCACTCCCAATATCTTTTCTATAAAAAAGTGGACCAGAAAATGCTTTAATTGCTTTATCTGCAAGTTTTTTTGCTTCTTTAAAATCATCATGGATTCCTACAACTCCAATTGATCGAGACCCTCCAAGTTTCAATTCTCCAGTATTTTCATCTTCATATACAGATGCATAAAAAACTTCTACACCGTTATAATTTTTATCTAATTGTAATTCATCTAATAATTCTTGATCTACTGTAACTGTTTTATGTTTCACAGAATTTGTTGGATACCCTTCTGGAACCAGATATTTACACACCGTTGCTTTATTATGATATTCAACCGTAAGTTCATCAAGTTTTTGATGAATAGCATATTCAAATAAATCTACCGCATCAGATTTTAAAAGAGGTAAGGCATTTAACGCTTCGGGGTCACCAAATCGAGCATTATATTCAATAAGTTTTGTACCTGTTTTTGTTCGCATAAATCCACCATACATCACTCCACAAAAGCGTTCTCCTATTTCTTCTTCCACTGCTTTCATCACTTTTTTTGTCATTGCAACTGCTTCTTCAATATTTTCATTTGTAATAAACGGAAGTTTGTTTGGAAACGAAATGGTTCCCATTCCTCCAGTATTTGGTCCTTTGTCTCCATCAAATGCTCGTTTGTGATCTGCAATTGTTGGCATTGGAATAATTGTTTTTCCATCTGCAATACACAAAAGAGAAAATTCTGGACCTTCTAGTTTTTCTTCAATAACTAATTTTCCAGATTTTGCTAAAATATCCAAAGCAATTTTTGCTCCTTCTTCATGCGTTTCAAAATGGTCACCTTGTACAAAAACACCTTTTCCTCCACATAGTCCATCGTCTTTTACTACAAATTTAAATTTTTCAAGAATATCCGTTGTGCAATATTTTTCTAATTCTGTTTCTTCACCAGTTACAAAATTTCTAAACTCTGGATTTCCTTCAATATTATATTTTTGTAATAAAGACCGTGTAAACCCTTTTGAGCTTTCAAGCTGTGCTGGTTTTTGTGTTGGTGCAAAACTTTTTACTCCAACTTTTAAAAGTGCATTTACCGCTCCTGCTCCAATTGGATCATCGGGACCGATAATTGCAAAATCTAAATTTTCTATATTTTGTGCAAAATTTTGTAATGCCTCAAACTGTGTATCTTCTCCAAAATTTCGTTCTGTAGTTATCACAAATTCTTTTGTAAGTTCTATGATTTTTGGATTTCGTGCATTAAAAAAACCATAAATTTCTACTTCATATTTTGCAGATTTTTTTAATGATTTCGCAATTGCGTGTTCTCTTCCTCCGTTTGCAAGTAATAAAATTTTTTTTACAGGTTTTGTCATGCAACAGATAAGTTATAATATAAAATTATTTTTATAGTATAATATTTTATTTTATTTTTCTACAGATTTTGCTTTAGATTTTTGTTTTGTGACTTTTGTTTTATGTATTTTTTTTCTTGTCTTTTTTATTTTTTTAACAATATTCTCTACGATTTCGGGTATTCTCAAATATTTTATAAAAAATAATGTTACAATAAATAGAATGAATAAAAATAATCCAAGCAGAAAAAAACCTGTTAAAAACCCGAGCATAGAAAAAATTAATCCTCCAAACAATTGACCCAATATATTTCCAATATTTAAAGATAATCGCAGTGCCGCTGCAAGCAAGCTATTTTTAATTTCTAATTTATTTTTCGTAAGATAATATCGTACTTCTCCAGAAAAATGTACCTGTGAAGCAGAAAATGCCGCTGTGTATCCAATAGAGTTGCACACTCCAGCTATAATTAAAACAGTAATACTTCCATTAAATATTGAATCTAGTGACCCCATTGCCATTAAAGAAATAGCAGAAAGAAATAATCCTATCATCATCATAATATGAGTCCCCCATTTATCTGCAAGTTTTCCAAATGGAATTTGCAAGATAAACACCGGTAAAATAAAAAGTGGCATTATGAATGCAACCCAAAAGCCAAGGTCTTCTCTAAATCGTTCTAAAAATAGTGGTTGATATGTAATTGCCATGGTGTCCCAAAAACTAAAAAACATAACCATTACAGATGACCAAAAAAAAGCATATCGAGTATTTAATGAAAATGCTTTTCCAAGCACTCCAAAAGATGATGAAATTTCTGTTAAAATTTCCTTAACATGAAAATTATGCTTTGGCACTACCACTCTTTTGACTTCATTGTCTTTTGCTAAAATATCAAGCAATAAAAGCCGTGCTTCATTTAAAAATTTTCCACTTATTTTTGCTATATTTTTTGCAGATTCTTTTCCAGAAACTGATAAATCTTTTAATTCCTCTTTTATTTTTGAAGAAACAGCATTTGAAATATGTAATGCTTTTTTTTGTGT
>DQTD01000007.1 GCA_016839105.1 Candidatus Altimarinota bacterium | reverse complement strand
TTAGGATTACTATTACTATTTATAGTATTTTCAAATAAATCATTAAATTTATATGAAACGTCCACCACACCGTCATTATCTTTATCTACATCTACCCATGTTCCTTGCGTATCAGTAACAACTTTTGCACCAACTAAATCCTGTATAAATTCTTGATCTCCATTTATTGTTTTTTTTAAATGCTTTAAATGTTCTTTTGTAATAACAGTAATATCTGCAGTTTTTTTAATTTTCAAAGCTGGTAATACGCTCTTACAACTATCCCCTTCACAAAATTCTTCACTAACAGGAAGTTTAAGCGCTGATTGAGATGAGACTTTATAAATAAGTCTATTTTCTTTTATAAATAGCATAATAAAAATAGTATAAATTTTATATTTCATATAACTCTATCAGAATATATTAAAAAAATCAAGAGTGTATTGTTTTTTACACAATATACTGTATACTTATTTGAAATGCTGCTTTATCATGCTTTTTTTCACAGCTACAAAAATATAAATAAATTTTATGAATACAATCTTTTCAGACACTATTGAAAAATTATATACAAAGTTTTCTTCGAGTGAAAACGGAATTTCTAGCGAAATTGCCCAACTTCGTTTAGAAAAATTTGGAAAAAATATTTTGCCTCAAGCAAAAAAGAAATGGCTCAAAATGCTCTTATCAGAATTTACAAGCCCCCTTGTATTCATTTTAATTGCGGCAGTTTTTTTAATGTTACTCGTTCCTATTTTAGAATCGGGAAAAATTACCGCACATGATTTAATTGAACCAATCGCAATTTTAATAATTTTATTATTTAACGGATTACTTGGATTTTTTCAAGCATGGAAAGCCGAAAATACCCTTGAAGCATTAAAAACCTTACAACCTGAATTTGCATCGGTTATGCGAGATAAAAAAATTATTAAAATTAGAACAGAAAATTTAGTTACAGGAGATATTATTTTATTATCGGAAGGAGAAAAAATTCCTGCTGATATTCGACTTATTGAAGCAATTGAATGTAAAGTAAACGAATCACTTTTAACCGGAGAATCGACAGCTGTATATAAAACAATACAAGAATCTACAGAAGAACATGCTGAAAATGTTGTATTTTCTGGAAGTGAATTAATTTCAGGACGTGCAAAAGGAATTGTGTATGCAACCGCAATGGAAACACGAATTGGAAAAATTGCTCATATGCTTACAGAAATTGAACGACCTGTTTCACCAATGGAACAAAAACTAGAAAAACTTTCACAAAAAATTGGAATTGGAATGATTCTACTCTGTGTAATTGTTTTTGTTTTATCTATAATGCAAAATATTCCGTGGATAGATGCACTTTTTACAGCTATTGCACTTGCTGTTGCTGCTGTTCCAGAAGGACTTCCTGCCGTTATGACTATTTCTTTAGCAATTGGAGTATCGGTTATGGCACAAAAAAAAGCATTGGTTCGAAATTTAAAATCGGTAGAAAGTTTAGGTTCTGTAACAGTTATTGCCTCTGATAAAACAGGAACAATTACACAAAATAAAATGTCGGTAGAAAAAATATTTATTTTTAATGCTGATACAAATAATAATAGTTATGAACGAAATAATTTTGAAGATTTATTTTCTAATAATAAAAATGCAGAATTACTCGAAATTTTAGAAAACTGTAACGATGCTGTTTTACCAAATATTGGAGACCCTACAGAAATTGCATTATTACAATTAGCAGAAGAACATAGAGCAAAAAAATATAAAAGAGTTTCCGAAATTCCATTTTCATCAGATACAAAATGGATGAGTACGAGTCATGAAATATCAGGAGAAATAATCGAATTTATAAAAGGTGCTCCAGAAGTTGTATTGTATCAATGTGCAGAAAATGTTCAAAAAATTATTAATGAAAAATCTGTAATATTTGCAAAACAAGGATTACGAACTCTTGCCCTTGCAACACGCAAAAAAGGAGAAGAAAAAGCAAAATTTATTGGAATTATAGGATTACAAGACCCACCACGAGAAAATGTAAAAGAATCTATTTTATTAGCACAAAAAGCAGGAATCAGAACAATTATGATTACTGGAGATCACGCAATTACGGCAAAAGCAATTGCAGAAAAAGTTGGGATTATTTCTGAAGCACTCGAAGGAAAAGACCTCGAAACAATGTCTGAAAAAGATTTACAAAATGTAGTAAAAACAGTTTCAATATTTGCAAGAGTTTCGCCTCATCACAAGGTAGAAATATGTAAAGCATTGCAAAGTAATGGAGAAATTGTAGCAATGACAGGAGATGGAGTAAACGACGCACCAGCTATAACACAAGCACAAGTGGGAATTTCTATGGGAAATATTGGAACATCTGTTGCCAGAAACGCATCTGATATTGTGTTACTCGATGATGATTATTCAACAATTGTAAAAGGAGTAGAAGAAGGACGGCGAATTTTTAATAATATTAAAAAAGCTATAGTATTTTTACTTTCAACAAATTTTGCAGAAATTTTAGTTCTGCTGGTTGCATTACTCTTTGTATTACCAGTTCCACTCTTACCACTTCATATTTTATTTATAAATTTATTAACAGATTCTGTTCCAGCGTTAGCACTTGCCGCCGAACCTCTTGAAAAAGATACAATGACAAGAAAACCAAAACCTGCAAACGAAGGATTTTTTACAGGAACTCTTCCAATGATTTTATTTTTAGGAACCATTGTTGCAGGAGTTGTTTTAGCATTTTTTTCCTATTCTCAGTACATTGGAGAAACACTTATACAATCGCAAACACTTACATTTGTAACTCTCTCTCTCCTTGAAATGGCTGTAATTATTCCATTACGAACACACGAAAGTGTATTTACAAAAGCATATTGGAAAAACATAAATCAATGGGTTTCATACGCCATTATTCTTGTCTTTGCAGTTACTATTTTATCTGTTCTTAGTCCATTTTCAAGTGTTCTGAAACTAGAACCTTTTGCTTCAGAATTTTGGATTTGGATCGGACTCGCACTTCTTCTGGTAACCAGCTTAATTGAAATATTTAAAAAATTTACTACGAAATGGTAAACTGCAT
>DQTD01000043.1 GCA_016839105.1 Candidatus Altimarinota bacterium | reverse complement strand
CTCAATTTTGACACTCCACATACCAGATTTACTTCTTGAATTTAGGCTTGCTTGACTGTATTATTTGTTTTTGATATATTGCACGTGCATTGGTACAAAAAAAATATATAAACACACATTTTAATGACCGACATAATTTCTCTCATATATTCTGCAGGATCCGTATTACTCAGTATATTTACTTTTCTTATAATCTTTGGAATATTAATTATTCTTCATGAATTTGGACATTTTTGGGCTGCAAGAGCTGCAAAAGTAAAGATTTTAGAATTTGGATTTGGAATGCCGCCAAAAATTTGGGGTAAAAAAACATCTCGCAATACAGAAGATGGAACAGAAGAAATGGAATGGACTCTTAATGCAATTCCATTTGGTGGATTTGTACGAATGGAAGGAGAAGATGGAACATCTAATCATCCTAGAGCATTTAACAACAGACCTTTATTGTGGAGAATGCTTGTTATTTCCGGTGGAGTTATTATGAATTTTTTACTGGGTTGGGGGTTACTTACCGCAAGTTTTATGATTGGAGTTCAAATGCCAGAAACTGGAGTAGGAAGCATTCACGTTGGAAAATTAGTAGACGATATGCCAGCTATTGCATCTGAATTAAAAGAAAAAGATATTCTGTTAGAAATTGATAATATTGAGATTACATCATATGAAAATTTTTTATCGACCCTCAAAAATGATGCAGAAAAAAAACAAATTGCTCATTTTACAATTTTAAGAAAAAATGAAAAAATAGAAATAGAAATAATGCCAAATGAAAATGGAATATTTGGAATTGTTCCGCAATTTACTATAAAAACTGAAAAATATGAATTTATAAATGCTGGAAAAAGAGGATTTGAAGAATCATTTATAGTAATGAAAGGTTCAATTGATGCTCTTGGAAATTTGGTAACAAACCTGACAACAAAACATAAAATTCCAGAAGGAATTGGAGGACCTGTTGCTATTGCCAGCACAACAGATGCAATTTTAGAACATGGAACATTTTTACAATTAGTACTGTTTACTGCCATGCTTTCTCTTTCTCTTGCTGTTTTAAATATTATGCCATTTCCTGGTTTAGATGGTGGAAGATTCATATTTTTATTAATTGAAGCAATCTTTGTAATATTTACATTTATTGCAACAAAAATATTTCATATCAATTATAATTTTCCTAAACGACTGCCTCATAGTTTGGAAATGTATATAAACGCTATTGGAATGCTTACACTTTTTTCTTTTTTAATTTGGGTAACATTTTTAGATATTGGAAAATTATTTGGATAATGAAAATTTAAAAAACTTTTTTTACCTCTTCAAAATTATCAACCCATGGAAAATGTCCAGCATTTACAACAATACACAGTTCAGATGCTGAATATTTTTTATGCACATTTTTTGCATAATATAAAGGAGCGGCTTCGTCATTTTCTCCCCAAATTAATTTTAAATTTGCAGAATTATTTGTATATTTATTTAAATTTTTTATATACACAGAAATATCTTCATTTACAATATTTTGAAAAGTTTTTTTCATCACTTCTCCATCAAGGGTATTATAATCAGAATTTTTATTTTGAAATAAAAAATTGAAAACTGGAGTTATTATATTTTTAATAGAATTTGTATATTTATTTTTGTGTAAAAATTTAGAAAAATTTATTTGTATCTTTTGTATTTTTGTTAAATTTCTATAAAATGGAACTCCCATGCAAATAATATTTGTAATATTTATATTTTCAGAATTATTATTTTTCATATTTTTATTCTCTAAATATTTTAATAAAACTCTTCCTCCAAAACTATGCACTATAAATTCTATGTTTATTTTTTTAGAATTTTGACTATTGTCTCTCACAATTTTTTCTATAAATTTTTCTAAAAAAACAGCATAATTATTTAAATTAAATGCTTTTGTAAGTCCTACACTTTTTCCAAATGCGGGGAAATCAAGTGCAATTATATTTTTTCTTAAAGGAAATAATAGTGTAAAAGATTCTTTATTACTCCCCCAACCGTGTAAAAAAAGTGTTATTTTTTCGGGTTTTTCTTCAATATTTTCACAATATGAAATTCTCAAACCATCTATCATCACTTGTTTTTCTTTTATTATCTTCATATCCAAATATTCAAAAAAGACTATTTATTCACAATTCAATCCTATCATTGTAAGTGAAATTCATAAAAAGAATTATTTTGTAACTATTTGAAATTACAGTGCTTGACCAAACAGCTAGATTTCAAGTAGAATGCGTTATATAGATAATTTATTTTACAATATGAAATTTTCGTGTGAAAAGTCAGATTTACAAAAAGCATTGTCGGTAGTACAAAAAGCTATAAATAGTCATAATACTTTGCAAATTTTAGGGAATATTTGCATTACAGTAAAAGATCAAACAGTAGAATTTACTGCAACCAATCTTGAAATTGCAATTACAACTTCTATAGAAGCAAATGTTACATCTGAAGGGAAAATTACACTTCCTGCACGGCTTTTAGTAAATTATATTTCTCTTTTAAAAAATGGAGAAATAGAGATAAAACTTCTTTCTGGAGACACCATAAAAATCACTTCACGAGATTCTGAAACAAAAATAAAAGGAATTTCTGCAGAAGAATTTCCAGAAATTCCAACATTTACACCAGATTTTACTTTTTCTCTTTCGGGAGAAGTTCTAAAAAAATCGATAGAACGAGTCGCTTTTGCGTGTAGTGCATCGTCTGCACGACCGGTACTTTCAGGAGTTTTATTTTGGGTAAATGGAAAAGAATTACGAATGGTTGGTACTGATTCATACAGACTTTCAGAACAAATTATAGAACTTGTAGACGATTTATCTGAAGCTAAATATATTGTTCCTGCACGAACTTTGCAAGAACTTTCACGAATTATTGAACAAAAAGACGATATAAAAATTGAAGTTTCAAAAAACCAAATTTTATTTTCAACAAATACTACAGAAATTTCATCTAGACTTATAGAAGGAAGTTTTCCCGATTATAAACGAATTATTCCAACAGAAAAAAAAGGAACATTTACCGTTTCTCGTTCAGATGTAACATTGGCTGTAAAAAGAGCTGGAATTTTTGCCAAAGAAATGGATAATAATATTATAAAAGTTGAGCTATCGAATGAAGGCTTAAAAATTACAACAGATGAAACAGAAATTGGTTCTGGAAACACATTAGTAGAAGGAGAAATTGAAGGAGAAGGAGAAATGGTTGCATTAAATTCCGTGTATTTCCTCGATATTTTACAGGTATTACATTCAGAAAATATAAGAGTTGTAGTAAAAGAACAACTGGCTCCTGTAAAAATATTATCTGAAGAAGATGACGGATTTACGTATATTTTAATGCCATTAAAAGTCTAAAAAACATAATAATAAATAATTTAAATTCTTCTCAAACAATCATGCCTAAATCTTCTCTAAAAAAGACTGTAAATCATCGTATTATATTTGTAACAGGTGGGGTGTGCTCAAGTTTAGGAAAAGGAATAGTAAGTGCATCAACAGGAATGTTATTAAAAAATGCAGGATATTCTGTAAGTATTCAAAAATTGGATCCTTACTTAAATGTAGACCCAGGAACCATGTCTCCATTTCAACATGGAGAAGTTTTTGTAACAGAAGATGGAGCAGAAACAGATTTAGATTTAGGACATTACGAACGATTTATAGATGAAAATTTATCGAAATATTCAACAGTAACAACAGGACGAATTTATTCTGAAGTAATTGAAAAAGAACGGAATGGAGGGTACGCTGGTGGTACAATTCAAGTCGTGCCACATATTACAGGAAGAATTAAAGAAAAAGTTTTAAAAGCAGCAAAACATTCTGGTGCAGATGTCTTAATTGTAGAAATTGGTGGAACCGTTGGAGATATTGAAGGTGAACCATTTTTAGAAGTTATTAGACAATTAAAAGCCGAAATGAAACATGTAGTTTCTATCCATTTAACACTTCTTCCGTATTTACGAGCATCTGGAGAATTAAAAACAAAACCAACACAACTTTCTGTTCGACAATTACGAGCCGCTGCAATTCAACCAGATATTTTGGTTTGCCGTGCCGATGAACATATTTCAGAGGCTATTCTAGAAAAAATAGCTCGATTTTGTGGAGTTGAAGAAGCCGCTGTTTTTCCAGCAGAAACTGCAAATAGTATTTATAAAGTTCCACTTCTTTTTGAAGAACGAAATTATAGTGAAATTGTACAACAAAAACTTGGATTTGAAGTAAAATCTCCGAAACTAACGGAGTGGTCAAAAATGGTAGATTCTATCTTTTCTGCAACAAAAGAAGTAAATATTGGATTATGTGGAAAATATACAGATTTAGACGATGCATATTTATCGGTTATTGAAGCATTAAAAGCAGGAGGATATGCAGAAAGTAAAAAAGTAAAAATTATTTGGATAGATTCTGAAAAATTGGGAAAAGACCAAACTCAAGAAAATGAAGAATGGACTAAATTTAAAGAATGCGCAGGAATTTGTGTTCCTGGTGGATTTGGGCACAGAGGAACAGAGGGGAAAATTATGGCAGCTAAATATTGTAGAGAAAATAAAATTCCATATTTAGGTATTTGTCTTGGTTCACAAATAATGGCGATAGAATTTGCACAAAATGTTTGCGGATTACCAGATGCAACAAGTCAAGAATTTGATGAGTTAGCACAAACAAAAATTGTGCATTATTTGCCAGACCAAAATGCAGATATTCAAAGAGGTGGAACTCTTCGACTTGGAGCGTATCCGTGTGTTATTGAAAAAAATACAAAAGCATTTGATTGTTATAATACTGAACACATAGACGAACGACACAGGCATCGATACGAGTTTAATAATGAGTACAGAGAAATATTGGAAAAAAATGGAATGAAAATTTCTGGTACTTCTCCAGATGGAGAATTAATGGAAATTATTGAAATTACAGATCACCCATTTTATGTAGGTTCTCAATTTCATCCAGAATTTAAAAGTCGACCAAATAAACCACAAGCATTATTTCACGGATTTTTGAAAGCGTGTAAGTAAAAAATAAACTTATATTTCTCTATTTTTAAATTATTTACTATATATCATGCGATTAAATAAATATTTAGCATCAAAAAACTATGCTTCTCGGCGAGGAGCAGATAAATTAATTGAAGAAGGTGCTGTAAAAATTAATGGAAAAGTTGCAGAAATGGGACAACAGGTCGATTTAGAAAACGATATTGTGGAAGTGAATCAACAAATATTAGATAAAACCCAAAGTGCTTTGCGATATTTTTTATTAAATAAGCCAGCGGGTGTTACATGTTCAACAAAAAAAACAACAGATGATCCAAATATTATTTTAGATTATTTTACTGAAGAAAAAACAGGAGAAAAAAACTTTCCAAATATTTATCCAGTTGGACGATTAGACAAAGATTCGTGTGGATTAGTTTTGCTAACAAACGATGGAGATGTAACATTTGAATTAACGCATCCTTCGAAAGAACATGAAAAAGAATATTTTGTAGAAATTTGGAACGAATTAACAGACGAAATGTTACAACGACTAGAACGACCTTTTCATATGTTAGGACAACGAACAAAACGAGCACATATTGAAAAAACTGGAATGTATACTTTTTTAATAACTCTGCAAGAAGGAAAAAATAGACAAATCCGAAGAATGGTTCGAGCTATTGGTTCTGGAGTAAAAATTTTACAACGAGTACGAATTAATCATTTAGAATTACCCGATAATTTGCCAGAAGGAGAATGGGTAGAAGTGAAATATGACGATATTATGTAGAAAAAATTTAACCAATATTATGAAAAAATTATTACTATTGTCATCTCTTTTTATCGTTGGAGCTTTGTCTGGATGTCAAAATTATGATGATGTAAAAATAAATGTAACACCTGAAAAATCAACACAAGAAGCTCTTAGAAAAGCCATTCCAGATACTCTCAATATTTCTTCTAATGAACTAGAACGAATACAAGAAGAAACTAAAAAATCAGATGTAGATGTGAGTGTAGATGAGGATGATTATACAAAATATACGGTTACAGGAAAAATTGAAAGTTTAGAAAAAAATTTAGAACGACATTCAGATGTTTTATCAGATCCTGAAATCAAAAAGCTAAAAATAAAGCTGATAGATTTGTCAGTTTCCAATATTCCAAAAGATGATTTTTTTGGAGTAAAGGGATACAAAGACACTATTTTATATGCTGATATTGAATTACAAGGTATTATTAACGTTGGAGAAATTCACACTTTTGATGTTGAAATAGATGAGCTTGTTGATACTCAGTATGGAAAATTTATTAAATAAAAAAAATCATTTAACCAAAAAACTTATGTCATCTCTACCAATAAATACACAATTTGCAAGAATTCAAAAAGAAGGTTCTCGAATTATTGCAGAGGGAAATCATATGCTTCCTGCCGCAAGTTTAATTAAAGCTTCGGGAACTATTAAAACTATTTCTGAGCGAAAGAAAAAGTTTGTAACAATTGTAAATTCATACACAACTCAAATTCCTGGACATGCGCATTTAGATAAACTTGGGAAACAGCTGAAAAAAAAGCTGGAAGAAGCAGGATATAATGTTTGGTATACCAATATTGGAGGAGCTGTATGTGATGGAATTGCAATGGGACATGATGGAATGAAATATTCTCTTGCCAGTCGTGAACTGATTACTGACCAAGTAGAAACTATTATTGGAGCACATCCATGTGATGGATGGGTAGGAATTGGAAACTGTGATAAAATTGTTCCTGGAATGTTAAATGCCATGGTTCGCCTTAATATTCCATCGGTATATGTTTCGGGAGGAGCAATGCTAGCTGGAAAAAATAATACTGATTTGAATACGGTATTTGAAGCGGTTGGAACACATTCAAGCGGAGGTATAACAGATGAACGTTTAGAAGAAATAACAAACGAAGCATGCCAAACATGTGGAAGTTGTTCGGGAATGTTTACAGCAAACTCTATGAATTGCTTAGCCGAAGCAATTGGTTTAGCCTTACCCGGAAATGGAACAATTCCTGCGGCAAGTTGGATTGATAAAGAAAATGAAATTTGGGAAATTAATCCAGATAGAAAAGATTTATTTGATAGAATTCCTGTGGCTCTTGAGCGAGTAATGAGCGAGAAAATTTTACCGTGTGATATTGTTACACAAAAAAATATCGATAACGGATTTATTCTCGATTTAGCAATGGGAGGATCTACAAATACTATTTTGCATACACTGGCATTGGCACATGAAGCAGGAATAAAATACGATTTGCGGAGATTAAATGAGCTCGCAAAAATTACACCAAATGTATGTAAAGTATCCCCTTCACGACCAAATATTCATATTGAAGATGTACATGCAGTTGGAGGAATTGCTGCAATTTTAAAAGCGGTAACAACATATTCTCATACAAAGTTAGATTTAGATGCTCCAACCATTACAGGAAAATTAAGAGATATGGTTGAGTCTGCACAAGATGCTGATGGAGATATTATTAGAATTGGTGATGAAGCATTTTCTCAAGAAGGTGGATTATCTGTTTTATTCGGAAATATCGCACCGAAAGGAAGTGTTGTAAAAGTTGCAGGAGTAGAAAAAGGAAACGAGATTTTCTCTGGACCTGCAAAAGTTTTCACTTCACAAGAATCAACATTAAAAGCAGTTTTAAACGGAGATATTGTTGATGGAGATGTGGTTGTAATTACATATGAAGGACCAAAAGGAGGACCTGGAATGCAAGAAATGTTGGCACCAACTGCAGCAATAAAAGGACGAGGAATTAAAGCAGCGTTAATTACTGATGGGCGATTTTCTGGAGCAACCAGAGGAATGTGTATTGGTCATATTTCGCCAGAAGCAGCGAGTGGTGGACCAATTGGAGCTATTCAAAATGGAGATATTATTGATATTAATTCGATTGAACGAACAATTAATGTGCAACTTTCAGATGCAGAAATTGCTTCTCGACTTGCGAAACTTCCAAAATTTGAGCAAAAAATTACAAGAGGGTGGTTAGGACGATATGCTCAAATGATTACAAGTGCAGATACTGGGGCAGTTATGGAGAATAGTTTGTAATTTCGGTTTCGTACACTATAACACTACATTTTTTAACAACCACGAAATTTCTGAAAATTATGAAGAATTAAGTAAATTATCGATTTGTAAGAATGAGAGTAAAGCCCGAAATCTAAACGCAACAAAAAAGAGGTATGTGCATATTGCACACACCTCTTCTTTTATAAAAACAAATATTATTTTGTGTATCCAGTTTCTTCTGATAAATTCTTTAATATTTGCCTACGAGATTTATTTACAAAACTATATTTGCACTGCGTACATTTATAATTTACAATAAAAGTTCTCAAACCTCATATTGTTATATCTTTCTCTAGATTTTATGATAATATATTTACACTTATTTACTCTTTATATAATTTTATGACTAGCATTGCTATAGAACGAGCCTTAATTTCGGTTTCTGATAAAAGTGGAATTGTGGAAATTGGAAAGTTTCTAGCTGATAAAGGAGTTGAAATTTTATCAACTGGTGGAACTGCAAAAATTTTAAAAGAAAATGGAATTAAAACTATTGAAGTTTCAGATTATACAGGATTCCCAGAAATGCTCGATGGACGAGTAAAAACTCTTCACCCAAAAATTCATGGTGGATTATTATCACTCAGAGACAATAAAGAGCATCAAGAAACCGTAGCAAAACATAATATTGGAAATATAGATTTAGTAATTGTAAATTTATACCCATTTGCAGATGTACTTGCAAAAGGTGGAACGGAAGCAGAACTTATTGAAAATATTGATATTGGAGGACCTTCTATGCTGAGAAGTGCAGCAAAAAACTTTCAATCAGTTACTGTTATTACAGATCCATCAGATTATCAAATTGTAATAGATGAAATTTCTGAATATGGAAATACCTCTATTGAAACACGAAAACGATTAATGGGAAAAGTGTATGCAACTACAGCAAGTTATGATGCTATGATTGCCAGCCAATTTTCAGATTTCTATGCATTAGGAGGACCAGAAGTTCATTCTCTTCGATATGGAGAAAACCCTCATCAATCAGCTGCATTTTTCAGCTTAAATACAAGCGGAGCAAGCCTTCCAAATGCTAAGAAAATTCAAGGAAAAGACCTTTCTTATAACAATTTATTAGATGCAGATGCAGCACTCAGAGGAGTTTTAGAATTTTCTCAAGACGCAGCATGTGTAATAGTGAAACATTTATCGCCATGTGGAACCGCTATTTCAGACAATTTATTTACCGCATATACAAAAGCACTCGCTTCCGATTCTACTTCTGCATTTGGTGGAGTAGTTGCATTAAACAAAGAAGTAACAAAAGAATTAGCAGAAAAAATGAATGAACATTTTCTTGAAATTGTTATTGCTCCAAAAATTTCGGAAGAAGCAAAAATAGTATTTGCACATAAACCAAATTTAAGAGTATTGGAAATTGAAGATTTTACATTTCCAAAAGCACAGCAAGATACACGAACTGTTTTAGGAGGATTTCTTGTTCAAGATATTGATACTAAAAATTTAGAAGAAAAAGATATTACCGTTGTTACAAAAAGACAACCAACAGAAGAAGAATTAAATAATTTATGGTTTGCCTGGAAAGCTGTTAAAAATGTTAAATCGAATGCAATTGTAATTGCAAAAGACGGAGCAACTATTGGGATTGGAGGAGGATTAACATCTCGAATTGATGCAAGTGAGCTTGCTGTAAAAAAAGCAGGAGAACGAGCAATTGGTGCCAGCTGTGCATCTGATGCATTTTTTCCATTTTCAGATGGACCAGAAACTCTTGCAGTAGCAGGAATCACTTCAATTATTCAACCAGGAGGAAGTCGAAACGACCAAGATGTTATTGATAAATGTGACGAACTTGGAATTGCTATGGTCTTTACAGGAACACGAGCATTTAAACATTAAGATTCTAAAAATATTTTCTTTACTATTGTAATATTGCATCTGCATTCATAGGGTATTCTCCTTTCACATTTTTGTGCAAATCACTCAATGCAAAATTACACTGCCATTTTATTATATTTCTATGTTTTATCACCTCATTATAAGTACGCTGTAAATATTGCCATAATAAAAATAGAGTTATAAAAAATAAAATTTCTTATAACTCTATCATAAACACATCATAAAAACACATCATATATACTAAGCCGTATTTCTATTTATACAATTTAAGTCGGTAAATGCTTCTTCAAGACGAACAATAAAAGCTTCTTCTCCTGCTCGTAAAAATTTCCGAGGATCATAATATTTTTTATTTGGAATATTATCTCCATCAGGATTCCCAATTTGAGCCTGAATATAATCTTTTTTTTCTTCTATATAATCTCGAACTCCAGAACAAAATGCCCATTGCATATCAGTATCTAAATTCATTTTTATAGCTCCATATTCAATAGCTTCTGCAATTTTATTTTTTTCAGAACCACTTCCTCCGTGAAATACAAAATGAATTGGCTGAGAGCTTTTTGTGTTATATTTTTTTGAAACATACTCTTGAGAATTTTTAAGAATTTGAGGCTCAAGATGAACATTCCCAGGTTTATATACACCATGAACATTCCCAAACGATGCAGCAATAGTAAATCGAGGACTAATTTTTAAAAGCTCTTCATATGCATATGCAACATCTTCTGGCTGAGAATACAATTCTGCATTATCAATATCACTATTATCAACACCATCTTCTTCTCCCCCAGTAATACCAAGTTCAATTTCAATCGTCATATCCATTTTTTTCATTCGTTCTAAATACTCACCACACACTTTTACATTTTTTTCCAAAGTTTCTTCTGATAAATCTAACATATGAGAACTAAACAGTGGTACTCCATGTTTTGCAAAATATTCTTCTCCGTAGTCTAATAAACGATCAATCCATTTCAAATTTTTATACGCACAATGATCTGTATGTAAAATAACCGAAACTCCATACATTTCAGCCAACACATGAACATGTAACGCTGCAGCAATACACCCTTGTGCCGATGCTTCAAATGTATCGTTTGGCAGACTTTTTCCTGCATACATTTGTCCCCCACCAAAAGAAAGCTGAACAATAACTGGAGAATTTACTTTTTTTGCCGCTTCCATCACTGCGTTTATCGAATTTGTTCCCACTGTATTTACAGCAGGAATTGCATAATTATTTACATTCGCATCTTCAAAAACAGCTTGTACTTCGTCTCCAAACAATACTCCAGATCTAAATTTTGTCATACTTCAAATTGTTAAAAAATTATTTATTATCTCGTAGCTGTTCTGCTGTTCTTATTTTTGCAAGAAGAATTAAAATATCTCCTCGTGTAGAAATTGAATACTCTAATTTTTCAAAAATATCCCAATCAATATAATGATATGTACTTTTATATCCTAATCTAATATTTGAAGAATCAAATATTTCAAGAAAATTTTCTAATATATATTTATCATCATATCTACTCGAAGAATACAACCCTTTATTTACATCATATTTAATATCCTCATATAAATAATCAATATCCCATTCATCTAATCCATATGCTGATAATTGTTGAATATCACTTAATCGAATTCTTCTATTTAAATTTTTTGCATTCGTCAGATACTCTCGCAAAAATTCAATATCTGTTTTATTTCCATTTTTTGTTAAATACGTAACCGCTTCATTTACATTTTCTGCAAATACATTTAAATCTAAATAAAATTGATTTTCTTTTTGTTCTTCCAAAATTTCAACTTGTTTAATTTCAAGATACATTTTGTAAAAAGCTGTAATATCAAAATCTTTTTCTTCAATTTTAGGAAATACAATTGATGGTGTGTAATATGAAAATTCAACTTTTACATCTATCTCAACATCTGAATATTCGTTTGTTTCTGAATAATCGTAATCTTCCCATCGTTCATTTCCTTGTACCGAAACAGAAGAAATTTTGTTATTTGACGTTACAACAGTTATAACAATATTTTTTTCTGGAACAGTAAGCGTATATACATTTCCAGATTTAACAATAACTAATTCTCCTGTTTCAACTGCAAAATCAATTCCAATCGCAAGATAATCAACCGCAGACTCTATATCATCAATATCTAATTCATAAGATAAATCATCTTGAATGTCTGCAATAAAAGTTTCTAATTCTGGAAAAGTGTTATTTAATTCTACAAAATCAAGAGAAATCCATTTATTTTCAAGTAATTCTTCAATTTCTAAAAACCCTCCAATTAAATTATTTATATGAGAATTATCAATTTCTATAGTATTTAATAAACCTTTAAATGCAAATTGAAATGTTTCAAAATTTAAAATAGCTTGTTCAGACCAATTTACAGTTCCTTTAAATGGAAAAAATTTAGCATATTTTTCTTCATCAGAATTAATACTAAAATCAATATTTGCTCCATTTACAGTGTATGCAATTGAATCTCCCGATTTTTTTATCATTACATCTGTTGCCTTCGCATCAATAATATACACTGTTTTTGTTTCATTCCAATTATCAATATCAACACCATTAACCGAAATATCACTATTAATAGTTGCTGTAAAATCAGAATTAAAAGTATTTACAAGTGCATCAGAAAGAATTTCTCCATCTGTTTTCTGCACACTATCAAGAGTTGAATATGCTAGCCCAGTTTGAGCAAAAACAAGAGAAGAGCAAAGAGCTAATAATCCGATCTTTTTCAAGTTTTGAATCATAAATATATATAAAATAATAAATTATACAAATTATACAAATATCATTACAAAGACGCAACCAAAACAACGAATTCCCCTTTCTTCTTTTCTGGAAATTCTAAAAATATTTTCTGAATTTCTGCAGGAGTTCCAATTAAAAACTCTTCATATATTTTAGTTAATTCACGAGCCAAACATACTTTTTTATCTGGAAAAAATTCATTCATTTGGTCAACACATTTTTCTATTCTATGAGTCGATTCATAAAAAATCATTGTGTGCGTTTGTTCAGCAATCATTTTTAACAATGTTTGACGCCCTTTTTTATGTGGTAAAAATCCTAAAAATTCAAATCGATTTGACGGAAATCCACTTGCAGAAAGTGCTGAAATAAATGCAGATGCACCAGGAATTGGAGAAACCTGAATTCCATTTTTTTTTACATCAGCTACCAATTTTACCCCTGGATCAGAAATTGCAGGCGTTCCTGCGTCAGAAACCAGAGCCATGGTTTTTCCATTTTTTAAATATTCAACAATAGAATCTATAGAACTTTGTAGGCTTCTCGCATGATATGACCACACCACTTTTTCTGTTATTTCATAATGCGATAATAATTTCTTTGTTTGTCGTGTATCTTCTGCCAAGATAATATCCACATTTTTCAAAGTTTCTATCGCTCGAAAACTGATATCAGATAAATTTCCAATGGGTGTTGCAACAATATACAGCATTTTTTTATAATTAAATATTTTTCTATTTATAAATATCTTTTCTATACCCAATTCTATGCACTATTATCATATTATTACCAAAATCTATATCATAAATAATTCTGATATTTTTATATTTTT
>DQTD01000058.1 GCA_016839105.1 Candidatus Altimarinota bacterium | reverse complement strand
TATGAATGATATGAATGATATAAATTAAATTTTATGAGCAGAAACCCAAATGAAACTCCAGAAGAGCGAAAAATACGCATTGAAAAAGCAATTAAAAATGCTACAGTTCGACGAACTATAAAAATTAAAAATGAAGAAAATCAAAAAGCATTTTCTGTATTAAAAGAACGTACCAATAAAATGACTTGGAAAACAATGCCCGAGGGTTCTGTGATTCCAAATGCGGGAAATTCAAAAGAATATAAAACAGGAAATTGGCTTCCTACTCACCTTCATTTTAACGATGAAACATGCATAGATTGTGGACTTTGTTGGGCTGTTTGTCCTGATGATGCCATTATTTTAGACGAAGCAGGACACATGACTGGAATCGATTATGATCATTGTAAAGATTGTGGACTCTGTGTAGAAATATGCCCAACTGTGGAAAAAAGTTTATATTTTGTAGAAAAAGCAAACCCTAAAATTTAATATAAAAAATATTATGACAAAAAAAACATTATACGTTTCAACATCAATTGCATACGTAAACGGAGCTCCACATGTAGGATTTGCAATGGAAAGTATTGAAGCTGATGTTATAGCCCGATGGGGACGATATAATGGACGAGAAACTTTTTTTCTGACAGGAACAGATGAACATGGTGAAAAAATTCAACGAACGGCAGAAGCCAATAACACTACACCTCAAGCACTTTGTGATGAAAATTCACAAAAGTTTAAAGCACTTGGAGATGCTCTGAATATTTCAAATGATGATTTTATTCGTACTTCTGATCAAAACAAACATTGGCCATCTGTTCATAAACTGTGGAATAAATTAATTAAAAATGGCGACCTAGAAAAAAAAACCTACACCGCTAAATATTGTTACGGATGTGAAGCTTTTATGCTAGAAAAAGATTTAGACGAAGAGGGAAATTGCCCAAATCATAAACGACCACCAGAAGAAATTTCTGAAGAAAATTACTTTTTTAATTTATCTAAATATTCAGAAAAGATTGCAATATTGTTAGAAAGCAATGAATTACAAATTATTCCAGAATTTAGAAAAAATGAAATTTTAACAATGGCAAAAGAAGGATTTCATGATATTTCTTTTTCTCGCCCATCAAAAAAATTACCATGGGGACTTTCTATTCCAAATGACCCAACTCAAAATATGTATGTATGGTGCGATGCACTTACAAACTATATTTCAGCGTTAGATTATTCAGAAAGTAATACTAAAAATAAAACAAATAAATTTAATAAATTTTGGGGAAATACAGAAAACGGTATTGATACAAATGACAGAGAAGTTATTCATGTTATTGGAAAAGATATTTTACGGTTTCATGCAGGAATTTGGATTGGAATGTTATTGTCGGCAGGTGAAAAATTACCAAATAAAATTTTTGTTCACGGATTTTTAACGAGTGAAGGGCACAAAATGAGTAAATCTCTTGGTAATGTTGTAGACCCATTTGGAGAAATTGAAAAATATGGAACAGATGCCCTGCGATATTTTTTATTACGAGAAGTTCCAATTGGAAAAGATGCTGATTTTTCACGATCTCGATTCGAAGAAATTTACCAAGCTCATCTTGCAAATGGACTGGGAAATCTTGTTTCCAGAGTGTATAATTTATGTAAAACAAGCGAAGTATTTTCGCCTTCAGAAAATTTATCGTTAGATGTAAGTAAATTTTTAGACCAACAAAACAAAAATTTAGAAAACCATATGAAAAACTATGTATTGCACGATGCTATTGCAGAAATTTTTAAAGCTGTAGATTTTTGTGACCTTGCAATAAATAACCTAAAACCATGGGAGTTGATAAAAACAAATCCAAAAAAAGTTAAGGAATTTTTAAGTAATATTTTACATATTGTTTTATGGATTTCTGAAACACTAACGGTATTTTTACCAGAAACATCAGAAAAAATGAAAAATATATTTGGACAAAATAATACATTTGGAGAATTACACATGTTATTTCCACGACTAGAAAAATTAAATTTACCAAAAAATAATGAAAACAACACCAATTCAAATATTTTGAATACTCCCATTATAAAAAATATTAATTTTGAAATATCAGATGCATGTAAAAAAATAGGAGTGTATGCAGAGTTTATACAACTTGAAAATATAGCTGTAAAAAAAACACCACGAGGAATGCAAAAATTCTTAAAACAAGAAGTAAAAACATGGATAGAAAAAGGTGGATCTCATAATCCCAAATGGAAAATTCGAATTAAAGCACAAGATGCGATAAAAATAAATTTAGGATTTAATCCTGAAAACTTTGTTTGTGCACCACAAATGCTCGCTCATTTAGCAGAGAAAAATGGAAAACTGCCAAACATCAATAATATTGTAGATTTATATAATATTATTTCATTAAAACACGGACTATCTGCAGGGGCACATGACACCGCATTTTTAGAAAAAAATGTAAGCATCGATATTACAAAAGGAGAAAAAACAGAAATATTTACACCAATGATTGGAAAAGAATATTTATCGGTCGAGAATATTCCCATAAAAAAAGATGAATATGCATTTTTTACAAATGAAGCAAAAACAAAAATTGGGTGCAGATTTGACGCAGCCCAATGCGATGAATCAAAAATCACAGAAGGAAATAAAAATATATTCATATATTTTCAAAGTGTAAATACATCTGAAGAAACAAGGCAATGGGCTAAAAATGCAATGACTGAATTTTTAGATTTGGTAAAAAAATATGACTTAATATAAAAAAATAAAATATGAATAATATTCAAAATATTTCGGAAACACGAAAAAATTCTATAAGGCGATTAAAAATTATATCTGGACAAATTTTTGGATTAATTAAATTAATTGAAGAAGAAGATTGCAATAAACTCCTCACACAAGTAAAAGCAACAAAAAGTGCATTTAACGGTTTTACATCTGAATTGATGAAAAATTTATTAAGCGAATGTTTATATGATATAAAAAAAGAAAACTGTAGTACAGAAAATTGTGAAGAAAAAAAAACACAAGAATTAGAAAAAATAAATGAAATTATTACTAAATTTACCTCAATTTAAAATGAGTGAAACAAAACTAAATCCTCCTATTCTTATCTCAAATAATGATGATGGAATTCGATGCGAACGATATATAGAACGACAATACCCACAAGTTCCACGAGGAATGCGACACAAATTTTTTCGTACAAAAAAAATTGCAGTGTTCCGAGAAGGAAAACGACTAAAAATTGAAAAATCTCTTACTTTGCACAAAAGAGATGAGCTGAAAATATTTTTTCAACCATCAGAATTTGGAAAGAAAAAAGATACAAAAAAATATATTAATTTTGATGCTGTTTTAAAAAATCCAAAATTAAAAAAAACTAAAATATTATTCGAAGATGAACATTGTTTTATTGTCGATAAACCAGCAGGAGTTGCAGTTCACCCCGGATCTGGAATTAAATTTGGACATTCACTTATTGACTATTGCGTAGCATTAATGCGAAATAAAGATCCCGATGCTCCAGAGCCAAAACTTGTACATCGTTTAGATAAAGACACATCAGGACTTGTAATGATTGCAAAAAATGATGGATTTTTACGAAAAATTATAAATTTATTACAAAGTGGAAATATTCAAAAAATATATAAAACACTTGTAAAAGGTCAGTTAAAAAAAGACTCAGGAACTATTACAGAAAAAATTGCAAGACGAGAAGAAAGAGCTAACGGTGGAGGAAGTAAATACACAAAAATATCTATTAATGCCGAAAAAGGAAAAGACTCAATTACACATTATACTGTTGAAAAATATTTCAAACATTTAGATGCATCTCTTATTGAAGTTTTACTTGAAACAGGACGAATGCATCAAATTCGTATTCATTTTGCTTCGAACCATCACCCACTGGCAGGAGACCAAATTTATGGAGATTTTAAATGGAATAGAGAACTACAAAAAGAATGGAAATTAAAACGACAAGCATTACATGCATTTTCGTTACAATTTATTCACCCTGAAACAGGGAAAAAAATATATGTAGAAAGCCCAATTCCAGAAGAAATTACAAGCATTTATAGATAGTAACATTTTCCTCTAAATCGCTCCATGCATCAGCTATTGTTTCTGGAATATTTCGTGCAGATAAATATTTTCGACCATAAGAAATTATTCGTAAATGCAACTCTAACCATTGCTCTTTTGGAAAAATTTCACTTAAATCTTTTTCTATTACATCAACATTATTACTTTCGGTAAAACCAAAACTTTGAGCAATTCTTCTGATATGAGTATCTACAGGAAAAGCGTATTCAAAGCCTTCATTCAACAAAAAAACACCCGCTGTTTTCATTCCAATACCAGGTAATTTTATCAGCTCTTTTCGAGTTTTTGGTAAAATTCCATTATATTCGTTTACGAGTAATTCTGCAGAATGCAAAATATACAGTGCTTTTTTAGGTGCAAAATTTATGGTTTTAATAAATTCATAAATTTTATCTACTCCTAAATCAATTGCATCTTGTGGAGTTTTCATCACTTTAAAAAATGATTCAGTCGCTTTATTCACACCAATATCTGTCATTTGTGCTGAAAGCAAAATGGCTACTAAAAATTGCCAATGTGTTTCACCATTTAAAAATGCTTTTGTTTCTGGAAACAATATTTTTAATGATTGAAAAAATAGCTCTGATTTTTCTTTTGAAATTATAGTGTTTTTTGTACTCATAATTATTATTTTATAGTTTTTTATTTATAATTTTTTATTTATAATTTCTTATGTTCTCATTTTTATTATTTTTTTATAAAATTCTTGTGAATAATATGTAAATTTTTTATTTTCATATAACTCTATAATGTCTGAAATAGTAAAAAATTTGTATTCATTATTTTTTTCTATATCTAATAGAAAGTTTTTTTCACCACTTTGAATTTGACATCGTGCAAATTCATAACACTGCTCTTTCCAAAAAATTGGTCGAACAGAAATATCTATAGTAAATTTTTCATGAATAATCTTTTTCAAAAAATCTCTATTATTTTTACCATTCAACTCATTTAATTCTCGTAAAAATTCTGGAAATTTCCAAATATTTTCAGAATTTTCTAATAAATATTTTTTATTATTTCTCAGCATCATCACAGAAATAATATTATTAAGTTTTGTAGTATTTGTAGTATTTGTAGTATTTGT
>DQTD01000004.1 GCA_016839105.1 Candidatus Altimarinota bacterium | reverse complement strand
GTATGAAGTGATGAATTTTGTGTGATATTTTTTTTCACTTTTATTACATTTTCTTGTTTTTTTAATTTGAAAGGAGTGTAAAAAGAGTGAAAAGGTGAAACTTGTTTTTTCTTTTTTTTTAAGAGAAATTTTTCTGTGTTTTGTTTTATTATTACTTCTTTTATTTTAGCTTTTTCTTCTTCTATTGTTTTAAAAAGTGCTTTAAGGTTTATATTTTTATGAGAGGTAAACTGTTTTTTGTCTATTTTTTTTGTAAAATTTACATGTTCAATTTGTGTTATTTCTTCATTTTTTTTGTTTACACTAATATTTTCATCTGGTTGAAAGATGTTTTGCTCTTTAAAGAATTGCCGAAGGAAATCTTTGTTGTTATTCATATATTTAGTGTATGCTTTTTACTATTTATTTTCAATTAAGCGTATTGTGTAATGTGTTTTTGGGGTGAAAATTCTGCTCCTAAAACTCGTATTGCCTCTTGGATATCAGATTCGCCTTTTACAATTTTTAGTGCAGCATCGTATGCAATAAATTTGTGTTTTGTTGACTGAAGATATTCTACAAAATTTTTTCTTGATTTGTTTTCAGATATTAAATTTCGAATTGTTTTGTCTAATATTATTACTTCGCTCACAACACTTCTTCCTTTGTATCCTGTTTGTCCGCATTTATCGCACCCTTTTCCAGAGAGATATGTTTGTTTTATTTTGTCTAGAATGTCTTTGTTTTCTGTATATTCTGATAAAATATTTTGAATAAGTATAGATTCTTGAGGAGAAAATTTTTTTATTTCTGTGCAGTGTGGACATGGTTTTCGCATAAGTCTTTGTGCAATAATTCCTTTTAAACTGTTTGAAATGAGGTATGATGGGATTTCTAAGTTTTTTAACCGAATAATAGTGTCTACTGCAGAATTTGTATGCAATGTGGACAAAACAAGATGTCCTGTCATTGATGCTTGAAGAGCTGTTTCTGCGGTTTTTCTGTCTCTAATTTCTCCAAGGAGTATGACATCGGGGTCTTGTCGTAAGGCACTTTTGAGTCCATCTGAAAAATCGTATCCTTTTTCTATATTTATAGAACTTTGTGTTATTCCTTCTATTTCGTATTCAATAGGGTTTTCGAGTGTAATAATTTTTTTTTCTGGTGTGTTTATATTTTTTAATATTGCATATAGGGTTGTTGTTTTTCCTGATCCTGTTGGTCCTGTTGTTATAATGAGTCCTTCATTGTATTGTAAAACTTTGTCTATTTTGTCTTTATTGTCTTTTGAAAATCCAAGTTGTTCAAGTTCAACATTTTGCTTTTTTGGGTCAAGGTATCGAAGTACAATACTTTCTCCTTTGTTGCTGGGTAAAACAGAAACTCGAACATTTATTTTTCGGTTATTGAGTGGAAATGAAAATTGTCCATCTGATGGAAATCCTACAAGATTTGAGGCGATATTTGCATTAAATTTAATTTGTCGTGTTATATTTTTTGCTGTTTCTTGGTCTATTGAAAATAAAATTCGTAGTGTTCCGTCTATTCTTGCTCTAATTTGAGTTTTTTTTGTGAGTGATTCAATATGAATATCGGAAGCATTAAAGCGGATAGCCGTTCTGTTTATGATAGCAAGAGCGAGGTCTGCGTTTATTGTTTTAAATTTTTCGGAAAGGTGTGAAAGATTTTGAAGTTCGTCGCTGATATTTTTTGCATTTTCTAATATTTCGGCATTTATTTCTTCTACGGATCTATCTCTTTTCTTTATTTTATTATATTTTTTTTGTGCTATAAGCAAAGATTCTTTTGAGCAAAGATTTATGTCGACACTGTAGTTTTGGTTTTTTAGGTTTTGGATTATTTCTTTTGTTCTTTTTTTGAAAGGTGTGGGAGTTGCAATTCTTAATTTTTTACCAATTTGAAAAAATGTAATAATTTTTCCTGCTACAGATTCTTCTTCTGAAATAAGACGTAAAAAATCGTCATTTATTGGAAGTTTTGAAAGATTTATATATTTTATATGTAAGTTTTTTGCCTTTTTTTTAGTTTCTCGTTCTTTAAATTCTGTATTAATTTCGCTCATTGCGTTGTTAATATCTAGAGTTTGTTCGTTTTGTGCCGATAAAGTACTGTGTGTTTGTTTCAAAAAAGGTTAAAAAAAAGATTGTGTAATAATATTTCAGATAATTGTATCATTTTTACATTTGTTTTTTCAATGCTTTTTTTCTATTTTATAAAAATCTTTGAATAAATTTGTTAAAAGATTGTTGTATTCCGTTTTTTTTTAAATACCAGAGTGCATTTTTTACAAATAATAATGGTGTATTTTGTTGTGTATTTTTTTTGTCTCGAATAATAGGGGTATTTATAAAGTCTAAAACTGGTTGCATTATAATTTTTGAATTATATATTTGGGTGTGCATAAATTCGCATTTTTTTTTGTATTGTGAAAGATTTGACTCTTTCGCCATTGTTGCCATTTTTAAAATAGCCGTTGTCACTGCGTTTGGGTTTTCGTTTGGAACACACTCCCCTGCTCCGTATTTTCCGATATTTTCAGCTATTTCACTTTCGCCAGTTGTTATGATGGGAAGCTGAAATTTTAGCATTTCGTTTAATCTGTTTCGTGCTCCTGTTTGGGTTTCGATGCATGAAAAGTCTATGTTTATACCAATATCACTTTCTTGGTAAACTTTGTGCATGTCTTCTGTTTGAATCCACCCAAGAAAAATATATCGTTCTTTATGTTTTGATGTGTCTATTTTGTCTAAAAATTCTGAAAAAGCCTTATTTGAAACATTTTTGATAGCTCCTCCTGTAGACACAAAGTATAGGTATGGACATGTAGACATTGCATTGTCTATTGCTGTAAAAAGAGTGGAAGTGTCTACCCAGTTGTTATATCCGCCTATGTGGCTAATTATGATGCTTTCTTTTGGTGTTTTTACGCCTTTGAATAATTTTTGTGTTCTTTTTTTAGTGTCTATATTATCTTGTTTGTCTGTTTTGAAAAATTCTGTTGTATTTGGCAAAGAATAAACGTTTATTGTGTGAAAATTTTGAAATGTTATATTTCCAATGCTTGCCATTTCTCCTATTGTGCAAAATTTTTGAGCTGTCGAAACTGTCGATATCTTGTCTGCTCTTTTGAGTATAAATTTTTCTTGTCTCCATGCATTTGCGAAATGAATATTTGTTTTTTCAAAAAACCCTCTTGCTTGCGATTCAGCCATTATCCAACCATTTAAGTCTGTCCAAAGAGGGGTATTTTGTGGGCATATTTGTGCAGCAATAAATGAAGGAAATGTGTTTATTCCAAATATTATATCTATTTTGTTGTCTATTTTGTTGTCTATTCT
>DQTD01000092.1 GCA_016839105.1 Candidatus Altimarinota bacterium | reverse complement strand
ATTTTTCCAAAATCCAAAAATTTTATTTTCTGAAAACTCTATATCTACAATTCTGTCACTTTTATTTTTTTCCGAATATTCTACCAAAAAATTATTTACATCTAAATGAAAATGATACACATCGTTATTATCATAATTAAAATTAAGAGAATACAAATCAACACCTGACAATGTATATGATATTTTAATAAGCGGATTATTATACACTTTTGAAAAATTTACCAACTCTACTTCAAAATATTCAGAATTATTTTTATCAAAAGATATTACAAAATCATTGCCTATAACAATATTTTTTATATCTTGAAATTCGCTTTCTGAAAATATTATTTCTAAATATGGCGTGTATTTTTCATTAAATTTCACAGAAAACTCTTCAAATCCTGTATCAGAATTTTCACCTAAATATTCATTAACAATAAAAATATCGGTTGTAACCAGTAAATCTTTCGCAAGAATAGCTAAATCTTTTGCAATATTCAATACATCTGCTTGAATTTTATCATTCAATAATAATGCAATTATTTCAGACACTTCAGGATTATTTAACTGATACCATTCTCCAACACCAATTGCACCCATTCTTTGAAAAAATAGATTTCCTGTATATTCATACGTTTTTAAAAGAGCATAAAAATTATTTTTTATTTTTGTAATATTTATTTCTCCTTCAATATCTTCACCAAATCCTTTTGCATCAAGATTTACAGTAAATAATTTTTTATCAGCGTGATAATCGTGTTTTACATTAATATTCGTATTCATATTTGCACCCATTGGTATTTTCGATGAAGAAATATTTAATTCTAAATTATTTTCTTCAAAATTTTCACTATTTTTATTATCAAAAAATTCTGTAATTTTATTACTATAAAAATTTCCTGTTTTCTGTGCTAAATAATTAAATTTTTCTTGTTTCTCTAACTCTGCAAAATCTATTTTTTTTAATATTTTTTCTTTTTGTTCTGCACTTCTATGAATTTCATATGTTGAAGTTTTTATTTTTTGTATTTTTTTCTCAATAAAATCTACATCTGTAAAAACTTCATGAAAAAACATTGTTTCTGTTGGATGAGAAAAATATGCTTTCCAAAATAATTCGTCTCCTTCGGCTACAAAAAAAGTATATTCCATTTTGTATCCGTCCCATTTCCAATTTATTTCATTATTTTTTACGGCTTCTCCAAAAATAGGAGAAATATCTTCATATAAATCATTAAGAGTTAATTGTTCATTTTGAATCATTTCACTCAACATTTCTACAGAATCTGTATCAACTTTTGCTGTTACTATTCCTCTTTCTATTGCAGAAAAATTAAAATCTATACGATTTAAATCATGCTGAATATCTTTTGGAATATTTCCCGAATAATTATTTATTTTTTTATCACTTAAAAAATCTGCAGTATTTTTAATTTCTGTTGTGTCAAACGGAAGTGTAATCGCAATAATATCTGGATAATTTATATTTTTATTTTCAAAATATGTAAATGATCCAGAAATTGATATCGCCAATACTGCAATTGAAAGTCCTATTTTTTGTTTAAATTTTTTCATAATATTTGTATTATTGTTTTTTAATATTGTTTTTTAAGTGATATTTGTATGTTTATTTATTTTCCCGAAAGCTTCATAGCAAATTCAGATATTCCTGGTATATGAATATATCTTCCGCTCCATGCTAAAAATGTGGCATATATAGAAATTCCAAAAAGTCCAATATATAACACATAAAACAGAATAATCATTCCGGGAATGAGTGTTAAAATCCAATAAAAAGGAAGAGAAACAAGAAAAATTGCTAAGATCGCAAACCCTTGATATGCATGATACAAAGAAAATGCAGAATCTTTTCTTGAAACCAAAACAAAGAAACACAACAAAGGAAAATACGAAATTGCTCCAAATACTCTTTCGTCATCATTTACATCATTTTCCTGAGGAAGATGATTTTTTTCTAGAAATTCAGCACTTACATCAAAACCATGCGCTGGACTTGTAGCTATTTTTTTAAATAAAGATTTTTTTGCAGATCTATTTACATCTTCTTCATTTATTTTTTTAGGATTATTTTTTGATAATCGCATTTTTCGAAATTCATGCTGTGGAAAAAATTCTAAAATCATTTTTACACCAGCTTTTACTTTTTTTACCTTTCCTTCTTCATTCCATTTTTTTACTCGTTTTTCTGCTTGCAACAGAGTCATATGAGTTTTTTCTTTGAAAAGCTTTTCCTGATTTTCAAAATCTATATGTTCTTGTTTTGTTAAATTTTTCTCTCGATTTTTTGAAAATTTCTTTATCCCCGAAATTTCTTCTTTTGCAAATCCTTTCAATGTTCCTATTATTGAAGTTTTTTCTTCATCTTCTTCCTCTATATTATCTTCTTCTTCTTCCTCCTCTGGTTCAGATTTTTCTTGTTTTGCTTTTGTATGTTTCTTTACTTTCTTTGTTTTCTTTTTCGGTGCTTCCTCTTCCTCTATATCATCATCTTCTTCTGATTCGTCTATTTTTTCTGTTTTTCCTTTTGCTAATTTTTTTGCATTTTTTTTCACATCTGCTATTTTTTCTTTTGATTTTTTTTTTAAAAATGATTTTGCTTTACTAAAAAAAGAGACTTTCTTTTTCCCTCCTTCCTCTTCGTCCTCATTATCATCTTCATTGTCTGCTATTTCATCTTCTTCGGTTTCTTCTGAATATTTTCCAAATACTATAAAATGTAATTTATCTTTTACACTTCTTTTAATTTCCCCATCTTCGCCTACTTCTTTACTCATAAGATATACATAAAATAATTAAAATACACCTCGTAGCAAAAGACATATCAAAACACTATAACAAAAAACAAGACCTCTTGCAATTCTATTTTTAATTTGATACAATTATCTGAAAGATTACAAAATACACATAACCAAGAGAACATGAATGATAATACATTTGAAGAAGAAGAAGAAGAATATGATATAGGGAAAGTATTATATGAATTTACAAGTCCAGAATTTGAAAAGAAAGAAAGAGGAAGCAGTTGGTTTATATTATTAGGTGCTTGTGTTATAGCTGGAGTTATTATTGGTATTTTTACAGATTCTTTAAGTGTTATTTTACTCGCTGTAATGATTGGGTTTGTGTATACCGTTACTCATAATAAAAAACCAAATGAAATTCATGTTCTTTTTACAGATATTGGAATGCAATGGAAAGAAAAGTTTTTTTCGTATCAAGAAATAGAAACTTTTTGGATATTTTATATTCCTCATCAACAAAAAACTCTGCATATAATTTTAAAAAATGGAAAGTCTCCACGCAATATTACTATTCAAATTAAATCACAAAAAATTCAAAAAATAAGAGAAACACTCGGATATTATATCCCCGAAGATGAAGAAAAACATGAAGGGATGCAAAATCTTATTAGTCGAAAATTAAAATTATAAACAGTACAAAAATAAATCATGCAATATATTCTGGGTGAAAAACGAATGGCTTTTAACACACCTATCTTAACTAATAGCGAGCTTTCATGTGCTCAACCAAATACAATAATAACCCAAGAATCCAAAGCACTAAATACATTGTATAGTACTGTAAACGAAACAATAGAAAACTCAAAAACTAATGATAAAAACGTAACACATAAAGAAACAAACAACGCACTTAAAAACAAAAGAATATTACAGGAAAACAAAGCATATATACTACAAGCACAAGAAAGAGGAAGAGAGTCACTCACAAAATTTGTAAATGGCAATGAAGCAATGCAACAAGATTTAGACAAAATCATCAAGAATGTAAATCTCCATGATCTCTCTATTCAAAATACTCCAGAAAACAAAGAAATTCTTTTGGCAAGTATTCGTGAATATATAAACGCACTAGGTGAAAATATAGAAACTCTTACAACAAAAGACAATGAGGCTATGAAGAGATTTGCACAAGAACAATTTTCTGTAACATTTGAGTATTTTAAAGACCCCGAAACACAGATAATCCCGTTTACATATACAGACATAATACGCAGTAGTTTATTAAATATGCCACTACAAAAAGATGCAGCAAGAGAAAAAGCAAGAGAAGACCAGTCATTAGCCAGTAATACAAATACTCCGGTTCTAACATCTTCAACCAATACCTCTAAAAGAACATGGAAAAGCGGTCCAGCACAAAGACCACAAATAGGAGATGGAATAGAAACATATTTAACGGAGCAAATGAGATTCATTTTACAAGAAACTTCTCCGAATGGAAAATTTAAATATTTATATAAAGAGCCAGTAGACCATTTTGTAGAAGTAATAGAGTTTGTTAAAAGTGGAGGTACTACTAAACTAAGCCCACTTGCATATGATGCATATATGAATATGCTGAAAGATACAAAATATAATGATAATAAAAAATGGCTACGACAAAAAATACGAAATGCAAATAGATCTGGAAGAAATAACAACCAAGATGAGTTTTTCGCAATGCAAAAAACATTTATAACAAGTCATGAATTCTATCAATTGGGAATGCATGAAGTTGCAGAAGAAGCAAAAAAAATAATGAATACGAAAATTAATTTGGTTCAAGAAGGTGAAATGGCACCAAATGAAGAAGAAAAAATACGAAGAGCCGCAGAATTTATATCTGAATTAACACCAGAAGAAAGTAAATATTTGGTTGAAAATTTCCAAGACAAAAAACATCTTACATATACAGTAACAAATCAATATGTAGATAAAGCAGATAGTAGTTTAGAAGGGCAAATAGCAGGAAGAATAACACCCATAAATGCAGTTTTGGATCAAGTTTTGCGAAGTGGATTTATGGCAATGGCACTGTTAAATTTAGTAATTGGAATACAGTCTGGAGACTGGAGCTCTTCTTTTCCACTCGTTGCAGCAGGAGTTGCAGGAACAGCATTTTTAGCAAATGGAGTAACAAATTCTGGATTCGCAAAAATGCTATACCCAGAAAAAATGCTCGATAATATTTTAAAAGAAAGTAATAATAACAAATATTATAAAGACTTTTTTGAAAACTCATGGGAAGTTGCATTGGCAAAAAACATGGATTGGTCTAATAAAAAAGGTTTATTGAAAGACATACAAAAAGTAGAAAATGACAATGGAGAAATAACCGAAATTACATATGATAATCGTCCAACAGAAAAACTTTCTCTCTTAAACGGGCATCATAGAAGAATAAAAAAACGATTTACAGAAAGCATGACCATTCATGATTTTAAAGAGAATAATCCTATGAGTAAATATTTAACAAAAAGTCATTATTTAGGACCCGATGGGAAAATGTATACAAAAGAAAATTTTTTAGATCAAGTTGAAAAACATTCTGACCATTACGCAAAAGATAAAGATGGAGTCGTGCGAAAAATTATAAAAGAAGATACAAATTCGAATCATGTACGGTTTGATATGTATACTCGAATTGCTGAACGAATAGGCGAAAAAGATAGTTTTATTCCATTGTTTAATCAACTTCACAATCATTATATAAATGCTCCAGCAAATTAAATTTAAATAGTATGAAAAACAAAAATGACACAGGATTAACACCCGCAGAAAAAAGAAAATTTGGACAAATGCTTTCGTTACGAAGAATTAATTTTGAAAAACAAAAAATTATAATGGAAATGCAAAGTGAACAAATGAATCTGCAAATACACCAAAGCGAAAAGAATAAACACGCACAAGAAATACGGGAATATAATCAAAAAGTAGTAGAATACGATACCAAACTTTTTGAAAGAGAAGAAAAAATGAGATTATTATACGTATTAAAACAAAGAGAAAAAGAAGATATGCAAGCAGAAAAAAAACGACAAAACCTGCAAGCATTTGCGTTACAAAACATGAATATTCCTACAAAATTTTCTTTAGGAAAAATAACTCTCGCCAGCATTTCTGGAATAAGCACATTAGGATTTATTTTTAGTTAGGCACTTTCACTCTATTTATGATATAATATTCTGAAAGGGACAAAACGAATACAAATATATATATAAATTTCATGCAAATATTTACACGCACAGCATTGGTCAAAAATATACTTAAAAATATGGGTAAAAAAATTATTACACTTTTTATAGGAGTATTTGTTTTTGCACATATTTTTCCTGTTATTTCTATAATTGCGGATACCACAAATACGGCATATGCAGAAGGTGCATCTACAGAAGGTACATCTACAGAAGGTACATCTACAGAAGATGAACCAGCAAGTGAAACAACACAGGAACAAAATGCTGATGCAAAAAATAACAATAAACCAAATAGCTTGCTTGAAACGTATAATTCAACAGAGAACAATAGCTTTAAAAAGAAATTTTCTGAATTTGCAACGCTTATAGTTGCGTTGTTTACACCAATGATTGCTATAGCAGTAAAATTTGCAGGAATACTTATGGGTGATGCGTTTATTATGGGAACAGCTGGAACAGATGCCCAATTTCCCATAGCAGATTTGTTATATGAACTGTGGGACGTAGTACGAACATTGGTGAATTATGGGTTTTTACTCATTTTACTTTTTGTAGCAGTTGCAAATATTTTACCCATTAACAAAGACCAAAATAATCTTTCAACTATTTTACCATCACTTATTATCGCAATTATAACGGTAAATATGACATGGTTCATGATGCGTATTGTATTTGATGTCGCCGAAGTAGCGACTCATATTGTCTATTCGTTACCAGAATCTATTGCGAATAAAAGTGTTGGAACTTCAAAATCGTTATTAAACGATGAAAAATGTGTTGTAAATACAAAAACACCAGAAGAATGGAGAGCAATGAGTGATGAAGCCAAACTTTCTAATCCTGCAGCAGAAGAAGCGACAACAAAAAAAATGCCGTATATTCATGGAAATTGTTATCCAGAACTTATTTATGTAAAACCAACTGCTGCATATACAGATATCAGTTCAACACAAATGAAAGATGCAGCAGAACACTTGGATATTAATACAACTGATGAAGAAGATGAAGATTTTGAAAGATTATCAGAAAAAGGTACCAATATTGCAAAAGTGAATTATGGAGCTCTTACTATTTACTGGTCCGATTTTGACTATTCACGATTTAGTGAAGGAACTATTTTACCATTAATGGCATTTTCTATAATGCAAATACAAAATTTACCACGAATGGCAAGCCAAGGTATAAGCGAAGCAACAGCAAAAGATGCAGACGGAAACGCTGTTCTTCCTGATAACTGGACGAGTTTATTTATTAATACAATATTCGCATTTGTATTAATGATAATAATGTTAATATTGTTTATAACAATGGTTATAAACCTGTTTGGTCGAGTTATTGTATTATGGGTAAATATTATTTTATCTCCAGTGTTATCCCTGAATATGGTATTAAAAGATCTTGGAATGAGTCCTGTTCAAGGAGATGATGAATGGTTAGGGTATCTTCCATTTATGCAAAGTGCATTTGCACCTGCAATAATGGGAATTCCGTTTGTAATAGGATTTATTTTAATTACAGTGGGGCAACAATATTCGATGCCAGGATTTAATGAAAGTGGTAATATTAATCTTCAAGGATCACTGGTAAACGGAGTTGCGAGTATTCATGCATTATTTTACCATCTCTTAACAATTGGAGTGTTATGGGCTGGTGGAGTAAAAGCATTAGAAATGAGTAAAAATCCTGTAAGTACAAACTTTGCTCAAGGAATTACAACAGGAGTAGCAGACATGGCAACATGGATACGTAATGCATCTATGAAAATACCTATGATTCCAGGAGGAATTAATAGCAATGGAAAAGTAGAACTCCTGAGTATGGATAATATACGAAATGATATGGTTCAGAAATTTAAAAGTGATATAAATAGACTTGATAACGACATGGCAGACAAAATACGAGGAACCTCACGGTTTATTCTTCAAGATAAATTTGAGTCTTTAGGGTTAGAGAAAGACAGCGGCGATGGGAAAAATGCTATTGAGATCTTGAAAAAGATAGAAGCGAACGATGCAACATATCAAAAGATATCAAGCTCTGGAGAGACTGAATCTCAACAAGTTCAAGAGTTTATGAAAACTAACAATGTTCCAAGAATATTAAGAGAAAAAACAAATACTGTGAGAGAATTATTGTCAATGATGTATGAAGCACAAAATCCAGGAAAAAGTGCTATGAGTGTAGCAGGAAAACAACAAATTAATATTATGATGAAAACCTACAATAGACAGAATTCAAATAAACCATTAGCTGCCCCTATAACTAATACTATTAACAATACGAATATTATAAATAATAATAAACATCAAGATGCAGAAGAAAAAACTGATGCAAATACAGAAGATGTAGACCTTCGACCAAATGTTGATAACGACGCTATACGAGATGAAAAACCATCACTAGAACCAACACCAACAAAAACTCCCCCAAAAAACATAAATTCTTAAAAAAAAATATGACACGCACTCAAAATATTATTGGCATGCTTTCAATATGTGTAATATTTATTTTTAGCGGATTATTTACAAATATCAATACCACTTTTGCAAAATGTGGAGAAACAGGAGAAAAACCATGCCCTGTTAAAAAAGCAGTAGAAAATACGAATTATCATATTACAGATAATCCAACCGTAAATGTCACAGATTTTGGAGATTTTACTCCTGTTCAAACTATTGGAGAATTTGCCACAAAAATTATTACTTTTCTCATGCAAATATTAGGAGGAATTGCCATGCTTGGAATAGTTGCAGGAGGAATTATGATTATGGGCGGAGGATTTAGCGAAGAAACAATGGAAAATGGAAAAACACTTTTACTCTATTCTGTTATTGGAGTGGGAATTGCAATGCTTTCCATGGTTATAGTGACTCTCGCACAAAGTTTTCTATACTCCTTTGGTAAATAATACAAATATAATTATAATTATGAAAACTATACATCAAATATTTTTAGCATTCCTCTTTTTATGCTCTAGCATTGCACATGCAGCAGACGGCGCAACAGTAACCGGAACAACGCCTCCAACTACAGAAAATACAGAAACGAGTGATAATGAAGTCTCAGGAAGAAAAAAACTTCCCCCAAGAACAGTCTATTTACGAGAACCACTTTTGGAAGGTGAAAATACTATTGATGTATCACCAGAAACAAGTAAAGGATCTATTGGGATAATGGCACAATATGTAACAATGATATACAAATATATGCTTGCTCTGGGAAGTATTATTGCTGTTTTAGTTATAATGTTTGGAGGAATTCAAATAATGACTTCCGCTGGAGACAACGGTGCGATGAGTAGTGCAAAAGAAATGATAATGCGAACATTAACAGGGCTCGCTTTGCTTTTTTTAACAGGATTATTTTTATATGCCATTAATCCAAACTTTTATACCTTTGGAGGAGAGTCCACCGCAACATCGAATCAAGGAGCCGCTGGAAGATAATTATTCGTACAATATTTTTATTTTTGATACTCTTCACATATGAATACTTATAAAAAAATATTTGGTGTTATAAAAAAAGATGAAAAGTATTTTTATTCTCATCTTTTCGATGAAATAGAAATAAAAAAAGTAGAAAAAAAGAAAGTTCAAATTAGTATTGGAGGAAAATATGCAAAAGGTATTCCTAATAATGAAGAAAATAGTATTTTTAAGGCAGTACAGAATTTTTTTGAAACGCATCATAAAAAATTTGGAATAGAAATTACTATTACAAAAAATATTCCAAAGGGAACAGGGCTACAAGAAGAAGAACAAATGATAGATTGTGTTGTAGAATTTTTACATGCACAATTTTCAGAAAATTATGTTTCAAAATATAACGCTATTATAAAGTCTGAAAACATAGAAATAATATTGTTTCCAAAATATAATATTACAAAAAATTGGATAGATGAAATAACAAAAAATTTATTACTTCCAGAAAATATACACAAAAAAGAAAATTTATTTCACTTCTCTCCCCTGTTTTCTTTAACCGAAAATATCATTTTTTCATATTATCCAGATATTTATTTACACTATAAAAATTTAATATTTCTCAATAAAAAAAATAAAAATATATTCATTGGACTGGTGGGAAAAGGTTCTGCTTTATATATTATAAAAAACTAAAAATATATTGATTTTTACTGATTAAAATCATAAAGTGTGTTAGCCTATTAACACAGTGAAAATAAATTTAATAAAAAAAAATATGAAACAACGATTACGAATAGCTATTCAAAAATCTGGAAGATTGGGAATAGAAAGTACAGATTTACTAAAAAAATCTGGATTTAAATTTAAAAAATCGGAACGAACACTTATGGCAAAATGCAAAGACTTCCCTCTCGATATTTTATTTTTACGAGTTGGAGATATTCCAAACATGGTAAAAGAAGGTGTTGTAGACCTTGGAATTGTAGGCGAAAATACACTGGCAGAAAAAGAATATAGTGAAGTGAAAATTGTTGAAAAATTAGGATTTGGAAAATGCACACTGTGTTTAGCCGCACCAAAAAAATCTGATATTAAATCTATTACAGATTTTTCTGGAAAAATGATTGCCACAAGTTATGCAAATATTACACGAAAATATCTTAATAATTTAGGAGTTTCATGTGAAATTGTTGAAATGTCTGGCTCACATGAAATAGCTCCACAACTTGGGCTATCCGATGGAATCTGCGATATTGTTTCGACAGGTGCAACTCTTCAAGCAAATAATTTAATAAATATCGAAACCATTTTTACATCGCAAGCGGTTTTGGTTGGAAAAGAAAATGCGAAAAAAATACTCAAAGAAAAATTTATAGATGATTTTCTCATGCGGTTACAATCTGTTTTACGTGCACAAAAACTAAAATCGGTAATTATGAATGCACCAAATTCTTCTATTCAAAATCTTTCAAAGGTTTTAGGTTCTTTAAAAAGTCCAACCATTATGCCACTTGCAAAAGAAGGCTGGTCTGCTTTGCACTCTGTAATAGAAGAAGATAAAAACTTTTGGAAGACAATAACACAATTAAAAGAAAATGGAGCATGTGGTATTTTAATTTCTCCAATTGAACGAGTTTTAGATTAAATATTATGACTTATTATTCATAATATTTATTGTTTCTATTAAAAATCCCAGTAAAAAAAGAGTGAGAATGGTGGTGTGTTCTAAAGCATTTTTTTGTTGAAAAATCATTGCTATCAAAAACAAAATTCCAAAAATTATTCCAAATCGTATTCCATTTTTTAAACAAATATATGATGATTTTGTTGGATAAAACATTTTCCACAGCAACGATGAAAGCAATGCTATGCTAAATGTTATAGAAAGAAAAAGACTTATGTACATGAGTGGAAATGCAAGATTTACCGATTGCACAGGGGAAACATTATTCAAAATTAAATACCAACTTACCCACGAAAAAAAAGTAAGAATAACCAATATCCAAAAAAATTTTAATTTATACATAATAACTATAAAAAACAAACAGGATTCTGCACCCAAATATTACTCAATAAATAAATAAAACAAAAACTCTACATATTTAAATGTAGAGTTTTTATTTTTTAATATATAAAATTATTTTATTTCTGATAATTCTTTTTTTGCCGCTTCCAACGCTGAAAGAGGTTGAGCTCCATTAATAAATACAACTTCTCCAGTTTTTATATTTTTAAGAATTGAACCAGGTGTTCCTTGAATACCTAATGATACAGCCTCTTGTGCACTTTCATCTACAAGCGTTTTAAACTCTCCATCTGCATAACATTTCATTATTTTTTCTGAATTTGCAATTTTTAATTCATCAAGTTTTGCTTTAATATCTCCTTTTCTAAATTGTGTTGCAAATACATTATCTGAAAATCTCCAAAATGCTTCGTTTCCACTTTCTTTTGCTACACACTCTGCAGCTTCATGAATTGGTTGTGCTGTTGTTTTATGCACGGCTGGATACGCTCGAAATACAACGGCTACATTAGAATTTTTTTCAATAAATTCTTTTGTAGTTACATGAAATCTTTTGCAATATGGACAATGATAATCTGAATATTCAAATAAAACAAATTCCGCATTTTTATTTCCTGCTATATGGTCTGCATCAGAAATATCTTTTACTTTTTTTATTAGCTCGTTTCGTTCTTCATCTTTTTTCTCTTGTTCTTTTAGTTGTTTTTTTTGTGCATCAGCTTGGTATATTTTATATGCATCATCAAGTTGTGTTCCAAATTTAATTGGATTTTCTTTTAAATATTTTGCAAATGCTTTTTCAAACGCTGCATCTGAAATTTCATCTGTTGTTGCAACTGGTGATTGAGTTGCGGTAGAAGTTTCTGTTTCTTCTCCCGTAATATCGTCTAATGAACACCCAGATAAAAGAGTTGCTGTTACCGCTATCCCTGTTAAAACCGATATTTTCTTAAAAGTTGTAATGCTTTTCATGTTTATTTATATAAAAAATTATAATATAATCTCATAATAATAATAAGATTATTTCATCTCACTATACATATTTTTTAATATTTATGTCTAGACTCTTTTCTAATTATTGCTTGAAGAAACATACATAAAAATTGCATAATATATATAATAAAAAGTAAACTTTCTTAATTTCTTACTTCAAAAAATTCTATGATGCATAAAAAAATGTTTTCAAGTTTTATTCTTATTTCTAGCATGGTTCTGTTTTCAGGCTGTACTGCTTTTAAAACAGCAATAACAACTATTATTTCTCCGTTTGTTTCAGAAAGTACTCTTCCTTCCGAAATCATTATTTCTGTTTCAGGAACAATAACAAAAGAAAACTCACTTTTTTCTTCATATAACTTTGAATCTGAAAATTCAGAAATATTTTCGATACACACAGCCGATGGATTTTCAAAAAACTTAGAAGAATATGTAAATAAAAAAGTGGTGATTAAAGGTCTTCTTTCTCATTTTTCAGAAATAAAAAATTCCAAAAATATTTCTTTTGAAAAAAATATAAAAATTATAGATATCACACATTTTCAAGAAAAAAATAAGTCTTCCTCTTGGCAAGTATTTATACCAGAATATTTCGATATTTCATTTTTTCATCCGAATCATAATTTTGAAATAGAAGAAAAAATAATAACAAGAAGTGACGAAATTCCAACGTCTCGTATTATTACAAAATATAACAATGATGTTTTTTACACAATTTCAAAAAATATAGAAAATGGATGGCAAAAAAGATTTAAACAAGAAGGAACTGAAATTCAAGTTGGAAACTTGCAAATACAGCGATTATTTTCGGGGAAACAAATATTATTTTATATTCCAAATCTTGATATTCAAGTGGATTACTGGGGTGATATAAAAGATATTCATCT
>DQTD01000008.1 GCA_016839105.1 Candidatus Altimarinota bacterium | reverse complement strand
GAAGTGAATATTCTGGATTACCAGAACAATTAAAAAATAACGTTTCTTCTGCGATTATAAATGCTGGAGATGGTTGGCATGAACACCCTTCTCAAGCACTTCTTGATGTAAAAACAATTATTGATCATCATGGAACGCTTGAAGGAAAAATTGTAACAATGGTTGGAGATATTATGCATTCTCGAGTATTTGGTTCTGTTGCACGAATTATTAAAAAACTGGGTGGAACGTTACGAGTTGCGTGCCCTCTTACATTTGTTCCAGAAAATGTTGAAAAAGTGTTTGATATAGAAATTTTTACAAATGTTGAAAAAGCATTACTAGGTGCAGATGTTGTATATTCATTACGAGTGCAAGAAGAACGAGGAAGTGGGGGATTTATTCCCTCGTTACGAGAATATTCAAAAACATTTGGAATTACAAAAGAACGCCTAGAACTTGCAGATAAAAATGCAATTTTAATGCACCCTGGTCCAGTAATTCGAGATATTGACATACATTCAGCATTGGTAACATTAGATAGTAAAGCAAGAGTTTTAGATCAAGTAGAAAATGGAATGGCTATTCGTGGAACACTGCAATGGCTTTTAGCTGATAGATTTGATGGAAAAGTGAAACCATATAAAGCGATATAATTGAGATTTTTATTTATTTTTATGACACAATTACCGTTTCAACTGTGGCCAGCAATAGATATTATTGATGGAAAACCTGTGCGTCTTTTTAAAGGAGATTATTCACAAAAAACAGAATATAGTAATACATTTGAATCACTTGCAAAAACATTTTCAGAATTTGCATTTGGTGTACATATAATAGATTTAGATGGAGCAAAGGAAGGAAAACCTGTTAATATAAATGCTATAGAAGTAATTATAGATACTTTGAAATCTGTAAATAGTAATGCTTTAGTAGAAGTAGGAGGAGGAATTAGAAATTTAGAAAATCTTGAAACACTTTTTAATATTGGTGTCTCTCGTTGTATTATAGGAACATCAGCATTAAACGATCCAAAATTCTTAGCAGGAGCTCTTAAAAAATATAGTTCTGAAAAAATTATTGTAGGAGTCGATTGTAGAAATCGAAAAGTTGCAACGCATGGATGGGAAACTGAATCGAATATAAGTGATGTGGAATTTATTACAACACTTGAAAAATTAGGAATAAAAATTATAAATTATACAGATATTTCAACCGATGGAACACTTGAAGGTTCTGCTATAGAAATCTTTAACGAATTGCATGCAAAGTTTCCGAATATTACATTTATTGGATCTGGTGGAATTGCAACAATAGATGATATACAAGAAGTAAAAAATACGGAAATTTCTGGGATTATTTTTGGAAAAGCGTTTTATGAAAAGAGAATAACGATAGATGAGTTGAATAATTTTAATACTCAATATGACACAAAATTTAAAACAGAATAAATGTAATGTAAAATCTATATATAGAGAAATAATAGAGATTATGTTTGCGTATAATCCAAATATATTGAGAGAACAAAAAAAATATTTACGAAACGTTTTGGAATTTTTATATAAAAATCATTTTAAAACTTTTGAAGCGAGAGTTGTATCCGTAACATTTTTGTTACAGATTGAGCCAGATATGCCAACTGTTTTAAGTTGCTTGTTGCATGAAATGGATGATGAAATTATTGATGATGAAATATTATCGGAGCTTGTGTGTTTCGATGCAGTGGAATTGATTGTTCAATTAAAAAGTATATCTTCAATTAATTTTCAAACTCCAAAAAATTCTGAAATAATCAGAAGATATTTGTTGTCAAAAATAACGGATATTCGAGTTTTATATATTCGCTTAGCAAAGCGAATTGGTTTATTAAAAATGATGAAAGATAACCCGTGTTTACACTCTGAAAAACAACAGCAGTATGCATTGGATTCTGTATATTTTATAATAAATCCATTATTATCACATTTAGGTTTATATCGGTTAAAAACGGAAGCAGAAGATCTATATTTTGAGCTGACAAATAAAAAAGAGTATGATTTTATAAAAAATGCTACTCGTGAAAAAAAATATAAAAATTTGTTAAATTTAAAATTTACAGAGAAAATAGAAGTTATTAAAAATAATATTTTGAAAATTTTTAGTGATAATAATATTATTGATGTTGAAGTTTTTGGAAGAAAAAAAGGAATTTATTCTATTTATAAAAAAATAAAAACAAAAGATTATCACTCAATAGAAGATGTTCATGATATTTTTGCCTTACGAATTATTACATATTCTGTAGAAGATTGTTATCGTGCTCTTAGTATTTTGCACACAGCATATGAGCATGAAGAAGAGCATTTTTCTGATTATATTGCGACGCCAAAGAGTAATGGCTACGAAAGTATTCACACTGTTATTTTGCATAATAAAAATTATGTGGAAGTTCAGATTAGAACTCAAGAAATGGATTATAATGCAGAAATTGGAACGGCATCACATTGGAAATATAAAGGAGTTCATGAAATTTATAAAAAAACAAAAAAAATTGATGAAAATCAAAAAAATAAAGAATTTTCTTTTTTTAAAAACTCGTTTACAAAAAAAATATATGCATCTACTCCAACTGGAGAAATAAAGGAATTATCAGTTGGTGCAACTCCCATTGATTTTGCATATTCTATTCATTCTGATATTGGAGACCATTGTAGTGGTGCAATTGTAAATGGAGATATTGTTCCTCTTGTTTATAAAATTAAAGAAGGAGATATGATCGGTATTTTAACGGATAAAAATAAATTTCCAAAAAAAGAGTGGTTAGATATTGTAATTTCAGATAGTGCGAGAAAAAAGATTAAATCATATTTATTTTCTATTGGAGAGAAAATTGTTGCCAAAACAGATAAAACACAAGATAAAAAACAAATAGTAGAAGCAGAAGTTACCGAAAAAAAAGGAGAAAAAAAAATAGAGCACAAAAGTAATAAAAATACACTTATTATTGGTGGGGAAAAAAATATGATTCATCATTTTGCAAAATGTTGTAATCCAGAAGAAAAAAATAATATCGTTGCATATGCTTCTACTACAAGAGACTTTGTAATTCATCACAAAAACTGTTTAAATGTATTACGATGTGACAGAAAGCGGTTGTTGAAAGTTGAGAGATTTGGGTAAAAAGAATACAATACAATTTATAATGAATTATGAAATTTATATTAGGAATTTTGGTGGGAGTTTTAGGTGGAGGATTTATTGGATATTTTATAGATTTTGATTTTGATATTGATGAAGATGTACAAGAAGTTTCTGTTTCGCCATTAGAAATAACACCAACTCCTTTACTTTTAAACCCAGCAAATAATATAAAAAAAGAGAGTGATATTGTCTCTGAACTTGATAATACAAAATTTAAAAAAGTGTATGCTTTATTAAAAAGAAATTATTATCAGCCAGAAGATATTACAAATGAAAAAATAGAAGAATGGTTAATTCGTGGGTTGTTATATTCAGTAGAAGATCCATATACCGATTATTTTAATGAAGAGCAAGGTGGAGAATTTAAAGATGAAATGAAGGGTGATTTTGAAGGTATTGGAGCGGTGCTTGAAAAACGAAAGAAAAATTTATATGTAACCGAAGTTTTAAAAAAACGACCTGCTGCACAATCTGGATTATTGCCAGGAGATGTTATTCTTGAAGTTGATGAAAAAGCAGTAATTGATGAAACTATTTGGGAAACAATTTTACGAATTAGAGGAGAAAAAAATACAGATGTTGTGTTAAAAGTTGTGAGAAAGGGTGAAGTAAAAGATATAAAAATTACTCGACAAAATATTCATGTGGAAAATATTACTCTGAAATGGCTAGGAGAAAAAAATACTATTGCATATTTTGATATTTCACAATTTGGTGATAGTTTAAATAATGAATTTTTAGATGCATACAAACAATTTCAATTTAAAAAAGAAGATAAAAATAGTGCAAATGTTTCAGGAATTATTGTTGATTTGCGATATAATGGAGGAGGGTATTTAGATGGAGCGGTAAACTTAGCATCATATTTTTTGCCAAAAGGCGCAGTGGTGTTAAAGGTTGAAACAAATAAAGGAATAGAAAGTGTCTTAAAGTCTAAAACATTATCGGTATTTTCTGGAATGAAAAAAGACACAACAACACCGCTTGTTATATTGGTAAATGGGGGGACTGCAAGTTCTTCAGAAATTTTTACATCAGCATTAAAAGAATATGGAAGAGCAACGGTAGTTGGTGAAAAAACATTTGGAAAAGGAGTTGTTCAGCAAATTTTTCCACTTGGGTTTTCTAGCGATGAATTTGTAAAAATTACCATTGCAAAATGGCTTACTCCAAATGAGAATAATGTGACGCATGAAAACCCAATAATTCCAGATGAAATAGTTGAATGGGATAGGTCGAAAATGACAGATAAAGAATTTACAGCGGAATATGATCCTCAGTTGGAAAAAGCTATAGAAATATTGGGAAATTAGGCTTAAAGCCTATTTTAGATTCTGATGATGTAAGATATGAAATTGAAGAAGGAGTTTTTAAAAAGCTGTGTAATACAGCAGCGCATACAATAAAAAAACAATCTGTTGAAAAATTTAATTTTAGTAAAAATAAAATCTTTAAAATGTCTTTGGGAAGAAAAAATTCAGATATAAATACATGGTGTCTTGAAAATAATTTACTTGCTCTTGGCTGGGGAGAAAATGTTGATTTCACAGAATATAAAAAAATAACAAAGAGAAAAGAGTTTTATAGTAAGGTTTAAATTATACACTCTATGCAAATAGGTGATTTAGTTTTGATTTCTGATGGAAATTCAACCCTTTCTGCTATTGGTGAAATTACTAATTATGAAAACTGGACAGCAGAAGATTTTATAAATATTTACCAAAAAATAGAAAAAAAATCTGAAAAATATAAAAATCTACAACTGCAAGTTTCAAATAAATATTTATTAGAATCGCCAGATAAAAAATTAAAATTAAAACCAGATTTTTTGATATTGAAAATTCCAGAATACATCTCAATTAGAGTTGAGTCATTT
>DQTD01000020.1 GCA_016839105.1 Candidatus Altimarinota bacterium | reverse complement strand
GGAGTTTCTACTCCTAAATCTCCTCGTGCTACCATTAATCCATCTGCAATTTTTGCAATTTCTTCTAAATTATTCATCGCCTCTTGGGTTTCTATTTTTGCATAAATTTTTATTTTTTTATCATTTTTATTTTCAAAATTGTCACAGATATTTTGTACATATTCAATATCCGCAGCATGTCGAACAAATGACATGGCAATGCAATCAATCCCTTGTTCTAAACCAAAAATAATATCGTGTTTATCTATTTCTGTTGTTGTTGAAAGTGAAACATCTTTTCCTACTAAATTTACATGTCTTCGAGATTTTATTTTTCCTGATTGTAAAACTTGTGTTGTAATAATTTTTTTATCGGTATTGACTTCTATAACTTCTAAATTTTGTAATCCAGAGTTTAAGGCAATTACATCTCCAGCCTCTACATCATTTACAAAATTTTTATGATTTATAAATAATTTTTTATTTTTTGTATCACTTTTTTCAAATAATACATCTTGTTCTTCTATTGTACTCACTAATTCTAAAACTTCTCCTTTTGTAATAGTAAAAAAACTTGGTTTTCCATTTGTGTTTATAATATCGCCTGTTCGCATTTCAGGTCCCTTTGTATCTAACATTATCACGGCATTTGGCTGAACCGACCGAATAGTTTCTATACATTTTTTATGCCACGCATGTGACCCATGAGAAAAATTAAGTCTAAAAATTTCAACACCAGCATTTGCAAGTTCTAAAATTTTTTCTTTTGAATCTGAAACAAGCCCGAGTGTTGCAACAATTTTTGTCATAAAATAATTTGTAAAATATGTAAATATATACACTTCAGATAATTATAACAAATAAAAATAACTATATCAATATAATAAAAAAACATGATAATATGTTTATATTATATTTTTATATTTGACCTTATGGCAACATATGCAGATTCAGGAGTAGATATTTCGGCTGGAGATAAAGCATCTCGAATCGCTTATAATTATGCAAAAAGTACATTTTCTTCACGAAATGGATTAAAAGGAACGCCATTAATTCAAGATGGTGGATTTGCTGGAGCTATTGACATGGGTGATTATTTAATGATTACCAACTGTGATGGAGTGGGAACAAAAATTGATATTGCCTTAGAAATGCAAAATTTTGCAGGACTCGGTAACGATTTACTTGCAATGACAGCAGATGATGCAATTTGTGTGGGTGCTGAGGTTGTATCTATTACCAATACAATTGATACAAACAAAATAGACCCAAACGAAATTGAACTAATGATGAAAAGTTTGGCAGAAATATGTATTACAGAAAAAGTATTAATTCCTGGAGGAGAAATTGCTGAACTTGGAAATACGCTTACAAAATCTATTTGGAATAGTAGTGCAACTGGAATAGTGGCAAAAGAAAAATTTATTACTGGAGAAAATATTAAAGCAGGGCAGGCGGTTATTTCTCTTCAAGAATTTGGATTTCGTTCAAACGGATTTTCGCTGGTGCGACATATCTTAAACGAAAATAATATAAAATTTACAGATACATGTACAGAATTTAGAGGTGAAGATGCTGGGAAAACATGGGGAGATGTTTTATTAAAACCATGTATTTTGTATCACGGAGCGTTACTCGAAATTTTAGGTCGATTTGGGCAAGAAAGAAAAATTGATGTAACGGGAATTGTACATGTAACGGGAGGAGGACTTGCTGGAAATTTTTTCAGAATTTTAAAAAATAAAAACTTAGGTGCACATCTTCCGAATATTTGTCCAATGACACCTGCAATGAATATCTTGCAAAAATTAGGAAATGTTGCCGATAGAGAAGCATATAAAACATGGAACTGTGGAAACGGAATGCTAATGATTTGCGAACAAGGCGATGCAGAAAAATTAATTTTACTTTTAAAAGAGCAAAATATTGTGGCTCAAATTGCAGGAGAAATTACAGATACACCAATTATTACGCATAAAAACTGTGGTGCGTTTGTTACATCAGAGACTGAAATGCTTGAGTTCGTAGGAGAGTAAAAGAAATGATCTTTTTTAAAAATAACATTGCAAATGTATAATAAACTGGTTATTATACATCTTGCGTATGCTTGATGACACGGTAGCTCAGTTGGTTAGAGCGCGGGACTCATAACCCCGAGGTCGGCAGTTCAAATCTGCCTCGTGTCACCAAAATAATATTTAAATTTTGTTTTGACAAAGTCTAAATATTATGCGAATATTTATTTTGCTAAAATATAATATTACCCTGTCGCCAAGCGGTAAGGCAGCGGGTTTTGATCCCGTCATTCCTAGGTTCAAATCCTAGCAGGGTAGCCAATTTATGGATCTGTAGCTCAGTTGGTTAGAGCGCACGACTGATAATCGTGAGGTCGAAAGTTCAAATCTTTCCAGATCCACCAGTTTAATTTTTTAAATAACAAGAGATGCTTTCTAAAGGAAATAAACGACGACGAAAACGAAGACATGGATTTCTTCACCGAATGCGAACTCCAGGAGGAAGAGCTGTAATTCGAGCTCGACGAGCTAAAGGACGATGGCGGCTATCTGCTTAATTTTCATAGTGTGATTTTTAACATAGATTATGGCTTTTAAAAGATGTGATCGGTTAAATAAGTCTTCTATGATATCACTTGTTTCTAGAAAAGGGGCTTCTCTGAAGACTCCTTTTTTTCGTATAAAGTTTTTACCAGCAAATTTTGGAGGAACAAAGATTGCGATTATTACTTCTAAAAAAGTTGAAAAAAGTGCAGTAGGAAGAAATATAATTAGGCGAAAAATTTCGTCTTGTTTTCAAGAAATCTTGAAAAGTATGAATACTATTAAAAAGAAAAAGAAAGCTTTTTTAATTGTATTATTTCCTACTGGTGAATTATTGAACAATAAATATGAGTATAAACAATTAGAAAAAGAGGTGAGTGTCAGTTTTGAAAAAATAGAAAATTTTAATTTTAATACAAAGTATAATAAAAAACAAAAGTTTAAAAAAAAGAAGTAATAAATAATTTTATTACTTCTTTTTTATTTCTGTGTATTTATCTTCGTCTTCGCGAAGAGCTTTTTTTTCGTGATGAGCTTTTCTTTTTAGATGAAGCTTTTTTCTTACTGGTTGCTCGTTTCTTTTCTGCTCTATTTTTAGAAACAGATTTTGTTTGAGAGTTTGCTTTTTTTAATGTGTCATTATTCTTTTTCGTATCAGTTTTTGTTTTATCTAAATCTGCTTTGTTCATTGGTCGTTCATTTGTCATTGCAGGTCGTGCTGGAGGCATGGCATTTTTTTGTCCAAACATCATATTTGAAATTAATCCTCCAATAATAGAACCAGCAATTGCTCCCATCATCATATCCATAAATGGAGAATCTTCACCATTTTCAATTTTTTCTGTTCCTTCTGTAATTTTTTTTTCTAATGCATCTGGGTTTTCTGCAAGAGTTACAGATTCAAGTGTTGATCCGTATGAAAAAACTTTTAGTTTTTCAACTGCTTCTTTTTCTTCGCCACAAATAGAATATTGAGTAAAAATATCATCAAAATATTTTGGCTCGCTACATTGTTTTGTTCTGTCTGCAATGCTTTCTGAACAAATATATGTACTGTCTGTAAGTTCGCATTGCATTGGAATGCATGGTCCACTGGATGCTTCACACACTTGTGCGTATAAATTTGTTAAATCAGGTAGAGATGCATCTATAGGTTCTTCGGTTGAAGAACACCCCGATACCATAAAAAGAGCAAGCATAGCGCTTACTCCTTTTATTTTTTTACTATTTAAATTTTTCATGTATAAATTTTTCATGTATAAATTTTTCATGTATAAATTTTTGTGAAATAATATAACTTTGTATAATTATATTATTAGATTTTTGCACAACTGTCAAAGATTGCTTGTTGTATACAAATAGTTCCTTCATCACATGCAAATGGAACAAATATTGGTTCACAGTCGTTTCTATTCATACAGCTTGAAATATCTTTTATTTCAGAGCATGTTCCTGCTTTTACAAATAAGACTTCTTTCGATGTATCTTTTTTTAATTTCATATCAAGACCTTTAATCATATCGTTTGAAATTGAGTACATGTTTTCTCCAATTCGAACGAGTCGTTTAATAATATATGAGTTATTCCAATATTCTGTTTCATAATATGGAAAATGTGAAACTGCACCTTGTAATATAAATCCAGTATTTATATCAAACGAATATAATTGAGCTCCTGTAAATACATTTTTAATTTCTGCCTGCGGCTCGCATATTGGCTGACAGCTTGGACAAATAGTATCTCCATTATCTAATACTTTACATTCACAAATTGATTCTTCTGATATGCAGTAACCATTGTCTTCTTCTTTTTTAATTTTATTTATTCTTATTGGAAACCCAATAAGTTTGCGTTCTGCATCAAAAAATAATGCTTTTGGATTTCGTAAAATTTCACTTTTAGTTCCTCTATCTCCAATAACTGTTTTATGAATTTCTTTTGGATTTTTTAGATCTGAAACATCGAAAATAGAAATTTTCATTCCTTTTTGCATATCCCATGTTAATCGGTCTGCATCTATTGCTTCTTCCGAAACTTCTTTTCCAAATCCAATTAAATAGTTTTCATCAATTGGATGCAAATAATCTGACCATCCCGGAATTTTTAATTCTCCTAAAATTTGTGGATTTTCAGGACTCATATCAATTACAAAAAGTGGGTCTGTTGTTTTAAACGTAACGACAAATCCTCGTTTTCCCATAAATCGTACAGATTTAATACTTTCTCCTTTGGCAATTCCTGTAATTTCTCCAGTTTTTTCTAAATTTTCATTTAATATAGAAACGATATTTTCTGAATTGTTTGTTCCGTTTCTCCAGTTTCCATTTGTGTGTGTTGCAATTCTGAAATGATTATCATATTCACTCATTGAATATTGATTTAAAACATTTCCTTTCACCTCACCTTGGGCAACAAATTCAACATTTGTTCCGTCTAATGAAAATTTAGAAATTCGTGAAATATTTTTCCAATCCCAATATGCAACAGATATTCCATTTTTTTCTTCTGTTACAAATTCTTGAGCAGAGTCTGACTGAATAATGAATAAGTTTTTTGCTGATGAATAAATATTTCTTCCTGCTCCTAAAATATTTTTAAACGCTACTTTTTCTTCTATATTTTTTATATTTATAGCTGAAACAGTTGTTAAATTTTGAGATGTAAAATTTGGGAAATATGAAATTTGGTCACATTTTGCAATATGTGAAATTGCCCCATTATCAGAAAATCGTGGAAGTTGAGAGTCTTGTGTATAATTATATAAATAATTGTTTGTAACAAGATATACAATATCTTCTATTTTTCGTGTAGAAATAATATTTCCTTCAATACTTACGCTTCGTGTTTGTTTTGGATTTGTTCTGTCTGAAATATCAAAAACTCGAACTTCTGTAAAATTTGAATAGTTATAATATGACGAAGACATTTTTTGAAGCATAATTTCTTCATCTCTGTGGTGTGATTGTTCATTTTTATTTCCAATGAGGACAAGAGTGTTTCCGTCAAGAAATAATTCTGTAATTCGCATGTTTGGCACGGTAATAACAGCATCTTCTTTCATTTCGTTTTGTGGATACGCTTTCACAATGCGAACATCTTCTCCTCGTGCAAAGAAAATATGAGAACCATCATTTTTAATAATATCAGCTTCATCTACGCCAAATTCTTGAATATTTGTTGTAGAAAAATCATCTGAACTGGTATCTCCTGCAGAGGCTGTATACATAGATTTTAGCATTGGAGCAGAATCAAGAGTTATAGATTCTGTTCTTACTTCTTTTACATCCATTTTTATTCGAGTATCAATTCCAACGTTGTTTCGCCGTTGTGATTTTTGTAATTGTTTTTCAAGAGTTGCACATGAATTAATTTCAAGTGGTTCAGTTGTATTCACAATTTCTGTTCCAGTCGAAAGTCTCCAAATAACATCTGCCATTTGTCCACGAGAAAATGAATTTTCATATTCTGGCATTAGATTTAAATCTATCGCATTTTCATTTTCTAAAGCTACAATATATTTTGCGAACCATTCGGGATTATCCGAATTTTCGTTTAGGTCAGCTTCTATTTTAGCTAAATGTATAAATTTTTCATCTTGTGCAAGAGTTATAATTTTTGCTGATTCTACAAAATTAATTTGGTTATTTGGTTTAAATGTTCCATCGTCATATCCGTTAATTAATCCAGATTTATTTGCACTACATATATATTTGGCAAACCAATCTTCTGCATTTACATCAGAAAAAATAGAAGAAATTTTTTGAACTTCTGAAGGTTTACATTTTTTTAAAGGGATGTTTGTTGTTTCAATTACAATTTTTGTAAATTCTGCACGAGTAATAGATTGCTCAGGTTTATATGTTCCATCGTCATATCCTTTAATTACTCCATTCTTTTTTAAAAATTCAATTCCTTGTCGGTCGTCTCGTCCTCCAATATCAGAAAATGTTCCGTCTACAGGTGTAAATGCAAAAACAGAAGAAGCAAGTGCAAAAGTTGCAATGCTGAATCCTAAAAGAATATTTCTTTTTTGTGTATTTTTCATACTATTTTATAATTAAGTATTTTATTATAAAATAGTATATCAGATAAATATTTTATATACTATATGTAATTTGGGTATATCTGCTATAGTGTTTGCAATATTATATATTTTATAATTATAAAAAAATGACAGTAATTACAGACCCTGTAAAAATTGAAGCACTTCTTTCACGAGGAGTTGTAGCGGTAAATGTTCGAAAAGATTTAGAAAAAAAACTTTTATCTGGAAAAAAATTACGAATTAAATTTGGAATAGATCCAACTGGTTCAGCGTTACATTTGGGGCATTCTGTTCCGCTTCGAAAATTGGCAGAATTTCAGAGATTGGGGCATCATATCATTTTACTGTTTGGAACATTCACAGGAAAAATTGGAGACCCAACAGGAAAAGATACATTGCGAGTTCCATTAACAGATGCCGATATTCAAAAAAATATGGAAACATATTTACTGCAGGCTGGAAAAATTTTAGATATAGAAAATATTGAAATTGTAAAAAATGGAGATTGGTTAGAAAAATTAAATTTTGCAGATGTTTTACAATTAGCTGGAAGTTTTACAGCATCGCAAATGATGCAACGAGATATGTTTAAAAAACGAATTGAGCAAAAAAAAGATATAAATCTTGTAGAATTTTTTTATCCGTTAATGCAAGGATACGATTCTGTTCCAATTAAAGCAGATGTTGAAATTGGAGGAACCGATCAATTATTTAATTTGATGGCAGGACGAAAAATTCAAGAACATTTTGGAATGCCAGCACAAAATATTATTACCGTGCCTATTTTAGAAGGACTGGATGGACATGAAAAAATGTCTAAATCGTTACAAAATTATATAGGAATTTTAGATTCGTATTCTGATATTTTTGGAAAAATAATGAGTATTCCAGATGAATTGATGGAAAAATATTTCTTACTCTTAACGCAAAAAAGTGTTGAAGAAATTGCAGAAATTTTGACTATTCATCCCAGAGATGCCAAAATCACTCTTGCAAAAATTATTACAGCAGAGTTACATTCTCAAGATTTAGCAGACAAAGCGGAAGAAGAATTTAAAGCTCTTTTTGCTGGAACAGGAAAAAATAAAAATGCAATTCCAGATGATATTACAGAAAAAACGATTGATGCAGGAAATTTTGATATTTTGAATATTGCAATTCAAACAGGTTTATTTAGCACAAATTCGGAAGCACGAAGAAAAGTTGAAGAAGGTGCTTTTAAAATAGATGGAAATAAGTATACAAATATTAAAGAAGAATTTCAATTGATAGCAAAAGAAGAATATGTCATGCAATTTGGAAAACGACATTTTATTAAAATTTGTGTAAAATAGTTTTGTATCAGAAAAAAAGAAGAGTAAAATATGTATAGTTCCATTTATTATTTTACGCACTTAATTATGAAAGTTACTATTCATGCAAAAGGGATAAAATTGTTAGAGGAAGAAAAAGCGTATGCTGCAGAGAAAGTAAAAGCAATTTTACATAAAATTCATAATGCAGATGCAAAAGAAAGTATTGTAGCAAAATATGAAATTGATAAAGAAATGTCGCATACAGATAGTAAGAAACAATTTCTTTGTACTTTAACTATAAATATTCCTGGAAAAACCATGCGTTCAGAAGCTCATTGTTCAGGTGTATACACATCAGTAGATAAAGCAATTAAATGTATGACATCTCAGTTAAAAAAGCAAAAAGCAATTCATAAACATATTTAGAGAAAATTATAAAAGTCCAAAATTATTTAATTTTGGACTTTTTATTTTGGTTATATATAAAGGTGTGATAGAATACTCTGAAATATATTATTTATTACTTGCTAATAAGAGTATAAATGATCCACTTAAAATTATGCTGTTACAAACAGCTTTAAAATTTTCAAATGCAAATAAACAATCGAACCTAAAAGTTGATTCATATTGGGGATTCAATACAGATAAAGCGTGGTATCGATTTAAAACAGCTAATAATATTACAAGAAAAATAAATTTGAAAGATAATAAAGGTGCTGGGTTTAATGGAATTATGAGTGAAATAGAAATAGCTGAAAATGTGAAAATTGCATGGATAGAGCAAGCGTTATCACATGTGAAAACAGGAACTTATTCGGGTAAAATTGATGGAATTGCAGGAGCTGGATTTAATAGATCAGTACGCGCATTTTTAATTAAAAATTTATCAAAAGATGAATTGAGTGGTGTGAATATCGGGGATTTAATAAAAACAAAAAATTATACTGCTTTAATGTTTTTAGTTAAAAAAAATATAGCGAGTATTATAGGAAACACAGCATTTAATTCACATGGCTTAGCAATTTCAAAAAATGATGTGAGTTTTGAGGATGGAGTTATGTGCATCAATGTTTCTTCTGGAAATAGTATTTTAAAAGGAGAAAATATAAAAGTATATTTCTATAAAGATAAGCTTAACAATTCTCTGATGTTTCGGGTAAAGGGATTTGACCCTACAGATACAGTTTCTTTTAATCATCGGCTCGATGGTGTATATGATATATTAAATGGAGAAAGACTGCAAAAAATCTTGCAGAATAAGGAATTACTAAAAAATAAAATGACAGTTAAAAAATAATTACTAAAATCAATCTTAGAACTTTCACCTGTACTGGTGCGGTTGATGATATTTTTTATTTGTGATAAAATAGGTGCATAAATATTTTTTTATACATCTTTACAAAAAAATCCAGTGAATAAATTTCCAGAAAATTTACAGCACGAAGCGTTTACAAATTTTTTATTCTATAAAATGACAAATTCTCCTCTTTCAAAAAAAGCATATTTAATTATTTTAGATGGATATGGATTGGGTAATCATGATGCAGGTGATGCGATTTTTAATGGAAAGTCTGAATATATTGATGGTTTGATGAAACAATATGGGTATGCACAACTCAAAACTCATGGAGCAGTTGTTGGGTTACCAGAATTTCAAACTGGGGGAAGTGAAGTTGGTCATATCACTATTGGAGCAGGGCGAGAAGTAAAACATTTACTTACAAAAATTAATGACCAGATAGATTCTGGTAAATTTTTTACAAATGAAAAACTTAAACGATTAATGCAATCGGCAAAAAAACAAAATATTTTACATATTACGGGTTTGATGAGTGATGGGGGAATTCATTCATTTATTCATCATATTTCTGGGGTGGTACAAATGGCACAACAAGCAAATATAGAAAATATTTATGTTCACGCAATACTTGATGGAAGAGATGTGGGAGAGCGTACCGCAAAAAAATATTTAACAATTTTAGATAATTTAGGAATAAAAATTGCAAGTATTGGTGGGCGGTTTTATGGAATGGATAGAGATAATAATTGGGAACGAGTGGAAGAAGCTGTAAATTGCATGATAGGGGTGGGGAGTAGTGTAGAAGAAAATTGGAAAACAGCACTTGATACATATTATAAAATTTCAGAAGATTCAGATTATTATATGCCACCAGTTTTATTAGAAAAATCTGGAGTTATTACAAAGGATTCAGTTGTTATCAATATAAATTATAGAACGGATAGAATGATGATGTTTTCTCAAAAATTATTAGAATTTGGGGTATCTTCTCAAAATTATGGAATTTTTGGTCCATATTCAGATGATGCAATTCAACCATTTAATTTTGGTGTATCATCGGTAAAAAATACAATAGGTGAGGTAGTCGCAAATGCAGGAGGAGCACAGTTAAGAATTTCTGAAACAGAAAAATTTAATCATGTGACTTTTTTTATGTCTGGACAAACAAAAATTAAGTTTCAAAATGAAGAACGAATTTTGGTGCCATCTCCAAAATGTAAAAGTTACGCAGAAAAACCTGAAATGTCCGCACGAGAGCAAACAGATGCATTAATAGAAAAAGTAGAAAAAAATGAATATAATTTAATTATTCAAAATTATGCAAATGCTGATTTAGTAGGGCATTCAGGAAGTGAAAAAGCAGTAGAGAAAGCAGTGGAGGTGCTTGATGAATGTTTGAAAAAAATAATTCCTTTTGCACTTAAAAAAGGGTATCAAGTTTTTATTACTGCAGATCATGGAAATGGGGAATGCATGTTTACCGAAAATGGAGAAGTGAATAGTTCTCATACAAAAAACTTTGTACCATTTATTATGGTTGATGAAAATAAAATATTAAAACATAGATTTGGAAGCTTGCAGGATATTGCGCCAACACTGTTAAAAGCTTTAGAGTTAGATATTCCAAAAGAAATGACAGGGGTTGAATTATATTAAAATAATTTTCTTTTGTTTTTTTGCAAATTTTTTATTTATTGTGCGTATATATTTATAAGAGCCGTTGAGCTTTTACTTTATCTTTTAATAAAATACGTATGAAATATTTAACACGGAATGCATTCACTTGGCCAATTTTATCTGTCGGTTTAGCTACCGTATTTACAGTGCCTGCATTTGCACAAAATTCGACTATTATAGATTCTTCTCAGTCTATTTCAGATTTTGAATTGGTTGCATTGGAAAAAATGGGAGAAGAAGAGTTTTTAGCACGAGATGTATATATCGCATTATATGATAAATGGGGAACTAAAACTTTTTCAAATATTTCTAAATCGGAACAACGGCATGCAGATCAAATTATAGATCTTACAACTGCATATTCTATCGGAAATTTTTCGGATCATGAAGTTGGTGTTTTTCACGATGAAGAATTACAAAAATTATATACAGATTTAGTTGCAAAAGGTTCTGTTTCAGAAATTGAAGCATTAACAGTTGGTGCGATAATTGAAGATTTAGATATTTATGACTTAGAAACATTTTTAAAGGAGGTTGAAAATACTGATATTCAACGTGTTTTTGATAATTTAAATAGTGGTTCTTATAATCATATGAAAGCATTTATATCTCAACTTGAAAAAAGCAATGCAACATATACGCCCATTTATATAACAGAAGAACAATTTTCAAATGTTTTAAATGCTGAAAAAGAAAATGGAAGTGGGCATGATGGAGAAGAATGTGATCATGATAACGATTCTGAAAAAAAGAAAGGAAAGCATAAAGGAAAGAATAAAGGTGGGCATGATGGAGAAGAATATGATCATGATAACGATTCTGAAAAAAAGAAAGGAAAGCATAAAGGAAAGAATAAAGGTGGGCATGATGGAGAAGAATGTGATCATGATAACGATTCTGAAAAAAAGAAAGGAAAGCATAAAGGAAAGAATAAAGATGGGCATGATGGAGAAGAATGTGATCATGATAACGATTCTGAAAAAAAGAAAGGAAAGAATAAAGGTGGGCATGAAGGAGGAGGAAGTAAAATAAGCAATAAAGAACAAGAGCAAGAGCAAGGATTTTTTGCTTGGATTTGGAGCTGGTTTTAATCGCAAAAAATAAAAATATTTAAAATCAAAAAAACTCAGAATAATTATTCTGAGTTTTTTTTGTTCTATTTTAATAGTGCATTTAATTCAAAGTAACAATTACTTGAATAACTGGTTCTCGTGCAATTTCTCGTAACATTTCTAATTTAATTTCGTATGCAATTTCTTCAGTAATAATTTTTTCTGAAAGTTTTTCTGCGCCAAATTTTTGATGTAATTTCGCAAAAGTTATTTTTACAGTATCAATAATTACACCATTTACATTGGCATTTTCTAAAAATCCTTCTGAATATAATTTTGGAGATTTTTTCAACTGTTTCGTTGTTTTATCAAGCTCTAGTACAATCGTAATAATTCCAGATTCAGATAATGCAATTCTCTCATGAATTTGAGCTTCTTGAATATCTGCATGTGGTTTTCCATCTGTAAAGATTAATTTTTGGTCTAATTTTTCTTTTGCTCTTCGTGCAACTCCATCTCGAATTTCAATAATTCCACCATTTTCTAGCATAATTACATTTCGTTCTTCGTATCCTAAGTCGTTAATTGCAAGTGATCTATGTGCCATTCTCATAAAATATTCTCCGTGAATTGGAACTACATATTTTGATTTTAATAATGTATGCATCATTGTAATATCTCCTCGAAATCCATGTCCTGAGGCATGAATATCAATATCAGCTTTTGTAATTATTTTAGCTCCTTTTCGGTAAATAGCATCAATTACAGTATATAATCCTCTTTCATTTCCAGGAATTGGAGAAGAAGAAAATGCAATAATATCATCACTTGTAATTTTTACATGTGGATGTTCATCTCGTGAAATTCGTGAAAGTGCTGCGAATGGTTCACCTTGTGATCCTGTTGTTAAAATTAATACTTCTTCTGGTCTATAATCTTCAACCGCTTTACTCAGTTTTCGAATAGAAGATTGTGGAACTTGTAAAATATTTAAATCGTGGGCAATTTTAACATTGTCATTCATCGATCGTCCTCCTAAAAATATTTTTCGTCCATGTTTAACAGCAGCATTTATAATCGCTTGATGTCGTCCAATAGAACTGGCAAAGGTTGCCATAATAAGTCGTTTTCCTTCGCATTCACTAAAGAGTTTCTCAATATTTTGCTCAATTTTTTTCTCTGATGGGCAATATCCATCTCTTAGAGCATTTGTTGAGTCACAAAATGTTAAATCTATTCCTTCTGCAGCAAGTCGAGACATTTTTGCATAATCACAATGCATTCCATCTACTGGAGTAAAGTCAAATTTAAAATCTCCCGTATGAACCATAGACCCAGCATCTGTTTTAATAAAAATAGCAGTTGCATCTGGGATAGAATGACTTACTCGAAAGTAATCAATTGTAAATTTACCAAGTTGAAATCGAACATCGTCTCTATCTGGATTAATTGTTATAATTTTTACTTTATCTTTCAAATCATGTTCCTCTAGTCGTTTTTCAATAAGTGCTCGAGTTAAACCTGTTGCATAAATTGTTGGGAATCCAAGTTGTTCAATATAATGATGAATAGCACCAATATGATCTAAATGTCCGTGGGTAATTAATAAACCTTTTAAATGTTCTGTTTTATCTAAAACATATGATAAATCTGGAATTACATAATCTACTCCAGGCATGTTTTCTTCTGGGAATTGAAGTCCAATATCAATAAGAAGTAAATCTTTTTCATATTCCAATGCCATAGAATTTTTCCCAACTTCGTTTAATCCTCCAAGTGGAATAATTCGCATTGGGCTTCCTTCTGGTAATTTTTCATACATTGGAAATCTAACAGAAGATTCTTGACGATAAATATTTCCAAGCATTGGTCGAGGTCGTTGGTTTCGAGTCGCTGGATATACTGCACTTGAATTTCGTGTTACGGTTGCAGAAGGAATAGTTGCATTTTTTCGTTCAAACTTTAATCGTCCAACATTAATTTCAGGCTTTCCATTTTTGTCTAATGCCGGTTTTTGATGTCCTCTATTATTAGAATTTTTATTGTTTCTATTATTAGGTTTTTTATTTCTATTATTAGGTTTTTTATTTCTATTATTGCTCGATTTTGGTTTTGGAGTATCTGTGTGTTTCACGCCTTCTGGTCGTTTTTGTCCTTTTGGAACACCTCCAAATTTAGACGCTCCGTCTCCTGTATTTTTCGATTTTCCCTCTGTTTTTGGTGCTACAGGTGTTGTTGCAGTGTCAGAGTTATTATTTCCTTTTGTGATTTTATTTATCCATCCGCTGAGTTTGTCCATATATTTTTTATTAAATATTAAAAGTATAATTATTTAATTATTCTAAAATAAAAAAGAATGAAATATAGCAAATTATAAATATATATTTAATAAAAAATCGTGATCATACACATTTTTTTATTTTCATTATTGTATTCACATGAAATATATAAATTATTACTTCTATATTTTTTTACGTATTATATAGATATTATTATAATTCTGGATTTTGCCTATATTCTTGTTCTTTTTTTTAATCTTCTTATTCTCAAAATATGTTTTTGCAATTTTTTCGTGTATTTTTTCGAGAATAAAATAAGAATAATCTTTTTATATCTCTATTCTTACATGAATTTAAAGAAAACACTAGAAAGAATTTAATCTTCATAGTATTTTTATAGTAAATTATGGTGTAAGTGTTGTTTGAAATATATTTAAAATTGTAAAAAGCATGCTAGGCTTTTTATAATACTGATATAACCTTTACTCCAAATAAGTATGAAATTTCTCGAAAATATCCTGCACTACAAAATACAAATTATAAGTTTTTGTATAATTATTATTTCATTATTTTTGCATGCATATAATCTTACAACGGTTCCATCTGGTTTATATTTAGATGAAACTTCAATAGGAATAAATGCTGGAAATATTGCGTTGCACGGCGTAGATGAATATGGAAAAAGTTTTCCACTGTATTTTGAAGCGTTTGGAGAGTGGAAAAATCCTCTCTATATTTATGTATCGGCAGGAATTATGAAGATTTTTGGTATTTCAGAATTTACGCTTCGTTTTACAAGTGTTTTCTTTTTTGGAATATTTTTATTCGGTATATATTTATTTGTTTCTGAAATTTTTAAAAACACAAAACATAGAAATTATTTGATATATTTTGCACTTGTTTCTGCAAGTGTAACACCATGGTTTTTTACACTTTCACGTGTTGCATTTGAGGTGATTTCTCAGATTTCAACTGGAATATTCGTGTTATATTTTTTGTATAAATATTATGTATCTGGTCTCAAACAATCTGTGCAAAATAATATTTTTGGTATTTTTTCTGGAATAAGTTTGGGCTTGTTTTTATATTCATATTCAACTTCAAAATTGATAGTTTTTGGTATTTTATTTGCACTATTTATAAGTTTTTTTGAAAAAAAATATTGGAAAAAACATCTCATAATTTCTGCGAGTTTTTTACTTTTTTTACTTCCATATTTATATTTTTCATATACGCATTCTGGTGCATTAAGTGCACGATTTGAACTTTTGACATATCTCTATAATTCAGATTTTTCTGTTATAGAAAAAATAAGTATTTTTTTAAAAAACTATTTTGCAAGTTACGACATTTCAAATTTTTTATTATTTGAAGGAGATAAAAATTTACGGCATTCGACTGGATTTATGGGGCAAATTTTTTTTGTTACATTTGTTTTATTTATAATTGGTGTATACAAAATATTATCTGAGATTTTAAATACAGAAACAAAAAGTATAAAAAGTATAAAAAGTATAAAAAATAGAGAAAATTTAGAAAATATAAAATATAAACTATTTTTACTTATTTTATTAGTAGGTGCACCAATTTCTGCGAGCCTCACAACAGACTTACATCATTCTCTTCGGTTATTATTTTTTGGATTTATTATCTTTATATTTTCGCTTTATGGTGCAGAATTTATTTTTCAAAAATATAATACAAAAATAAAAAAGAGTATGATATTTTTACTCTTATTAATACCAACGGTGTTTCAGTCATATTTTTATTTTTCAGATTATTTTGATAAAAATTCAGGATATGCAAAACGAGCTATCCTGTGGTTTGATGGAAATAAATTTGAAGCGCATGTGCAAATTGCTATTTCATCATCAGGAGATAAAATATATGTTTTTGAAAATCCAAATGACCCATTTTATGCAAATGTAGATTTTTTTAATATGCAAACAACAGAGTTTTCAATTATTATGACAAAAAAAAGTTCTGTAATTTCTGATGCTAAATGTGTAATTGTTCCACGAAAAAATATTCAAGAATTTCAGCAAAAATCTAAAAAATATAATATAAAATTAAAATTAAATATAAAACTTGAAACAAATTTATTTACAACATATTGTCTTAAATAGTTGTTCTTGATAATCTTATGATAAAATTTTATTTATAAATAAACATGCTTGATAAAGTACAAAAAATAATTGCAGAATATGACGCATTAGATGCTGAATTTTTGAATCCTGAGGTATTATCAGATTTAGAAAAAATGAAAGAGTTAGGAAAGAAAAAATCTAAAATAGAAGACACTGCAATGATGTCGAAAAAATACATGGAACTCACCGAAAATATTGCCGAAAATAAAGAAAACTTAAAAGACCCAGAAGTTTCGGGAGATGTAGAAATGAAAGAAATGATTCAAGAGGAATTAAAAGAGGCAGAAGACGAATTAGAAATTTTAGAAAAAAAGTTGATAGACGAATTAACGCCAAAAGACCCAAACGATCCAAAAGATATTATTTTAGAAATTCGATCTGGAGCAGGTGGAGATGAGGCTGCAATTTTTGCAGGAGATTTAATGCGAGCATATTTTCGATATGCAGAAAATAATGAATTTGAAATAAATATTTTAAATAAAAATGATAGTTCAAATGGAGGATTATCAGAATTAGTTGCAACGATTTCTGGAAAAAATGTGTACAAAAAATTTAAATATGAAAGTGGGGTTCATAGAGTTCAAAGAATTCCAAAAACAGAAAGCCAAGGGCGAATTCATACTTCTACAGTAACGGTTGCAGTGGTTCCAGAAGTAGACGAAGCAGAGGCAATTGAAGTAAAAAAAGGAGATGTGCGTATAGATACATATCGAGCATCGGGGTCGGGAGGACAGCATGTAAATAAAACTGAATCGGCAGTTCGATTAACGCATATTGAAAGTGGGCTTGTTGTGACATGTCAAGATCAGGCGTCTCAGCATAAAAATAAAGACCAAGCTTTTAAAGTATTAGCAGCACGACTTTCAGAGCGAAAAAGAGAAAAAGAAATTGCTGAAAATTCTGAAATGCGAGTAAAACAAATTGGAACAGGGGATAGATCAGAAAAAATTAGAACATATAATTACCCGCAAGACAGAATTACAGACCATAGAATAAAACAAAATTTTCCAAATATTCCAGCCGTTATGGACGGAGAATTAGATGGAATTATTGAAGCGTGTTCGCTTGCAACCGATGCTTTATAGGGGGATTGTACAGCGATCGCTGTACACTACATTTTATTATTTTAAATTTCTCAGCAAAACCCTTGGTAACTGATTTTTCCATTTTAAATTATTTCCAGCAATTGTCATTTTTCCAATGGCAACTGGAAATTTTTTGTATGTTAGCATTATTTCTTTTGCTTCTTTTTTATTAAAAATTAATTTTGTATTATCTGAATTATTTTCAAAATCTAAATTATTTCCAGCGTATACTTTTTTTACCTGTTCTTCTGTTATTTCCAACATATTTTTTGTGCAAATATTTCCAAATGCAGAGCAAAATTCATACACGGTTTTCCACCCTTTCCCATGCATTTCTCCTATTTTTACACCAATTCTATCTACTTTTATATTCGAAACAAAATGCTCAATTCGTTTTGGAAAAGCCCACCATTCTTTGTCTCGATTCCAGAGTTCAAAATTTTCTGGTAATGCAAAATTCCACTGTGAATATAAAATTTCTAAAATTTCTACATTTTGTTTTTTTGTTACTTTTGTAAATGGAAATTTTTTCAGATTTTTTTCTTCTTGGTGTTTATCTTTTTCTGCAAATATTTTGTTTTGTGCTTCAATAGTTTTTGTATTGAGGTTTTTCCTTATTTTAGCAACAAAAAATCCTTCACTGTCAAAAATTTGTGGCCATATTTGTAAATATCCTTCGTGTGTTATTGCTTTTTCTGCTCCTTCAAATAAATTTTCTAAAGAAATTATTTCTACTTGATTGGGAAATTTTTCTCGTAAATAATTCACAACATCTCTATTTTCGGGATCTCCAAGAGTGCAGGTTGAATACACTAACTCTCCACCATTTTTTAATGCGGTAAATGCTGCAATTATAAGTTTCTTTTGTAGATTTGCCATTGTTACGGCATCGTCTGGTGACCAATTTTCGAGTGCTTTAAAATTTTTCCGAACAGTTCCTTCTCCGGTGCATGGGGCATCGAGGAGCAAAAAATCAAAAGTATTTGGAAGTAAATTACATAAATTTTCTGCATCGTAATGCGTTAATAAACTGTTTGAAACACCGCATCGCTCAAGGTTTGAATATAATGCTTTTAATCGAGTAGAAGAAAGTTCGTTTGTAAGTAAAATTCCTTTTCCGTGCATTTTTTCTGCTATTTGTGTCGATTTTGAACCAGGGCTTGCTGCCAAATCTCCAACCGATAAATCTGAGAAATCAATATTTTCATGTCCATGAAAAAGTGCCGTTACCGGAAGCATAGAACTGGCTTCTTGTAAATATATTCCTCCTAAAACATGAGGTACTGTTGCTCCAATCGCAATAGTTTTTACTTCTTCTTTTCTGTCTACAAAATATCCATTATTGCACCAGATTATTGGTTCTATTTCCCATTTTTGTTTTTCTGTTTCGTGTATAAATATATTTTTTCCAGTATTTCCTCTGTATTTTAACTGATTAAATCGAAATGCTTTTCGCAGTGGTAATCCACAATATTTAAAAAATTCTTCTATTTCAATATTTTTAAAATCATCAGGATTTGTTTTTGATAGGTTTCTGTAATGTGCTTTGAAGTTTTCGGGAAGGACGAGTGACATATTAAATAAAAAGAGTATAAATATGTTTTAGATATTTATACTCTACATTTTTTTAGATTTTTTGTGGAGCTTATTTATTTTTCCTCCTCCAAAACAAATAT
>DQTD01000039.1 GCA_016839105.1 Candidatus Altimarinota bacterium | reverse complement strand
TTTATGAATAACTTTTACATAGTTCGGCACGGAGAATCTGAAAAAAATTTTCCAGTGCAAATAGAATCATGCACAATGAAAAGTGCGAGTAAGTATCCACTAACAAAGAAAGGAAAACACGATGCAAATAGAGAAGCAAAAAAATATAATAATTTTTTTGACATTATTATAACGTCTCCATTTTTAAGAGCAAAGCAAACAGCTAAATCATTTTTTGAAACTTCAAAGTCTGCAGAATTTATTGAAGATATGAAATTAAAAGATTTAAATGTTGGAATATTTGATGACAAACTTCTTTCAGATTCTGATTATTACAGAAATGAAGAATTAAAAAATAAACCTGATAAAAAATTTGGAGGTGGTGAAAATTTATATGAAGTTCAAGAGCGAATGATGAAAGTTGTGAAAGATGCGAATAAAAAATATCAAAATAAAAATATTTTATTGGTTTCGCACGGCACTCCTATTGAAGTTTTATCAGATTCATTTCAAGGAAAAGAACTTTCGTATTGGAATAAATGTTTTCCGCATACAAAAGTTATAGCACTTACAAAATAAAAACACCTTTAACTAAAAAAATCTATGAAAAATCTATGAAAAAGCTTACGTGGTTACACGATTTACAAAATTTTGCAGGAGTGCTGATTGGGCTCATTATGATTTCGATTGGAAGTGTGATATTTTTAAACGCAGGTGCAAAACTTTATATTTTTGGCTTCGCTTCATCATCTTATTTTTCACCAGAACACAGATGTGAAAACAATTTTTATGAACCTTCACCTTTTGTTGTTCCAGAAACAATTCAAGCAAAAACAAAAGCACAAAAAACTCCAGAAGAAATTGCAAAGTGTATAGAAAAAGAGATTATAAAAGAAAGAAAACGATATACACGAGACAAACAAGAAGATATTATTAGTGGAATAATTTTAATTATTATTGGATTTCCTCTGTGGTTTTTTCACAGACAAAGAAAAGAGAAAGACGTAAAATTAGAAAAAATAAGCTAAATATGATATTATTTGTATAAAATTTTTAAGAAAATTATGAACACACAAAATAGCAAAGAAACAATTACAGATATTACAATAAAAACTGAATTAAAAATGAGTCATTTTGCAGCAATAACATCGAGAACAATAAAGTTAGATATGAAAGATATTGATACTGATATTATTATTCCTGCTGAATTTTTAAAAATTATTACAAATGAAGGATTAGGAAAAAATGTTTTTTATAATCTTCGACAAAATAATTCAGATTTTCCAATGGATAGACCAGAATTTAAAAATGCAAAAATTCTGGTTGCAGGAAAAAACTTCGGATGTGGATCAAGTCGTGAACACGCACCGTGGGCATTAAAAGATGCAGGAATAGATGTTGTAATTTCGAGTGAATTTGCAGATATCTTTAAGGGGAATGCAGAAAAAAATGGAGTATTACCTGTTGTTTTAGGTGAAGAAATTGTACAAAAATTACTCCAACAGCCAGAATTGCAAGAGTTAACGGTAGATTTAGAATCGCAAAGGGTTATAGAAAAAGACGGAACAATTCATTTGTTTGAAATTGCAGAATTTACAAAACGACGATTTCTTGAAAATTTATCAGATTTAGATTATTTATTAGAGAATCGATCAGAAATTAAAAAATTTGAAAAAAAACGAAAAGAGCATTTATATTTTTAGTCGTAATATTAGTTTTGCATTTCTTCACTTGCAAGCAATGCAATGGCAAGTGCATCGGCTGCGTCATCAGGCTGGGGGATATTTTGTAAACCAAGTCGCATTTGTAACACATTTTGAACTTGAAATTTTTCGGCTCGTCCGTGTCCGACCAATTTACTTTTAATTTCGGTTGGCGCGTACTCCACTATTTCACAGCCAGATTTTCTGCATAAAAATTCTATAACTCCTCGTGCTTCGGCAACACGAATTGCATTATTTACATTTGCACCCCAAAACATTTTTTCAATGGCAAGAATGGTTGGTGAATATTTGTTTATGATATCTGAAATATCATTTCCCAAGTCGCATAATCTATCTTGAAAAATATCATTTTTATTCGTAGTAATCACGCCAAAATCAAGTACTTCAAATTCTGAAGTACTTATGTTTTTTGATAATAGTGCAAATCCACATCGGTCATATCCTGGGTCAATTCCAAGTATAATCATAAATTATATTAGAATTTTTGTATATAATTAAACATTGAATTTGCCGAAACAGCTCCTTCTCCAACAGCAGTTGCAATTTGATGAAAATGATTCGAACCAGTGGTAACATCTCCTGCAGAAAATAATCCTGCATTATTTGGAATAGCCTGTTCTTTGTCTACAACGATATATCCACCTTTGTCTTTTTCAATCTTGAAACTGTCTAAAAGTGCAGTGTTTGGATCCGCTCCAATTTCAATAAAACATCCATCTAAAATAAATTCTTTTCCGTCTGTTGAAATTACTTTTTCAAGTTTTTTATCTCCTGCAAATTCTTTAATTGATGTATTATAGACAACTTCAATATTTGTTTTTGCAAGTAATTTTTCTTTCCAGATTGGTTCTGCTCGCATTTGGTCTTTTCGTACAAATAAATATACTTTTGGGCATAATTCTGCCATATATATTGCTGCAGTTACGGCACTGTCTCCTGCACCAACAATTCCAACAATTTTTTCTTTAAAAAACATTCCATCACATGTTGCACAATATGTAACCCCTTTTCCATAAAATTTATCTTCTCCAATCGCTCCAAGTTTTCTATTTTTTGTTCCTAACGCAAGTAATACAGTTGTTGCTGTAAGTTTTTCGCCTGAATATGTAAGGTTGATAGAATAGGTATTGTCTTCATTTTTTTCTATTTTATTTACTTCGTCCATTTTGGTTTCTGTTCCGTATTCTACAGCAGATTCTTTAAATTTTTTCATTAATTCGGGTCCTTTTATGCTTACAAAACCTGGATAATTTTCTATATCATGGGCGAGTGCGCTTTGCCCACCATCTTGTAATCCAATTACAAGTGTTTTGAGCTTATATCGAACTGCATAGAGTGCTGCGGTGTATCCTGCAGCTCCTGATCCAATAATGATTACATCATAATCTGTTTTTTTTGTGTCTGTCATAATTTTTTTGTAAATTAATATAAAAATAAAAGTGTGTGAATATTATATTACGGCAATAATTTCAATTTCAACTTTTGCATCTAGTGGGAGTTTTGCAACTTCAAAGCAACTGCGTGCTGGTGGAGTAATATCTCCTAAAAATTCAGCATATCGGATATTTACTGCGTTATAATCCTGTAAATCTTTAAGATATATTGTAACTTTTGCAATATTTTTTTTTGTTAAATTTCCTGCAGAAAGTAATATTTCAATATTTGTAAAAATTTGAGTAAGTTCAGTATCAAGTGTTTCATTTTTAAATTCTCCATTTGGAGTAAGTGCTACTTGTCCAGAAAAATAAAATGTGTTTCCTGCTTGCACAGCAGGTGAGTATGGTGCTGCAGGTTTTGCGGCATTTTTTGGATAAATTGCAGTGATTTTTGTAGTCATAATAATATATAAAATTATTTTTTATACATATAGTATAAAAAAAATAAAAAAATATAAACATTAATTTTACAAATTCTTGACAAATTACCTATTTTTTTAGATAATTACTGAGTAAAAAAATAATATATTCTTTATTGAAGCACACATGGCTACTTGGGCAGTAAAAAAAGATGATGGAAATGAAACAAATGAACGACTTATTAAACGATGGAAACGACAAATGAATAACTCTCGAGTTATGTTAAATGTTCGAAATGGTCGATATTTTAAAAAAAAACTTACGAAACGACAAATTCGAGAAGGTGCAGTTATTTCTGATGGGTATCGAGATGAAAATAAACGAAAAGCTTTTTACGCTTAATTTATAATATTTTTTTTATAGATATTTGTAATATCAAAAAACAGATTTGTAATGAATCTGTTTTTTGTGTTGTAGAATTAATATTCTATTAATTCTACAAAGAAAAAAATCTAAGTTTTTTACTCCAAAATTTTCTCGTAAAAATCGTTGTAATTTAGAATTTAACGATTCTGCATACGCATTTGTATCTCCTCTTTTAAAATAAGATAAAATTTGAGATAGGTTATATTTTATTGTAGATGCAAAATTTTGTAATTCAGAGATATGAGAATTTTTAACTGATTTTAACCAGTTCTTGAGTTCTATTTTGTAGGGTATTGTAAAAAAATACAGAGTTGGTAATATTTTTGATATTTATTTCAATATTCGAACTTCCTCGTGTTTGAATCATAATATTGGCATTGTTACATATTTTGTTTATGAGTTCTTGAGATGTATGAATACTATTGATTTTTGTAAATGTAATAGATTTTTGAGTTTTATAAATAATTCCAGATTTTTTTATTATTTTTGTTTCATGAATTTCATAAGAGGTGTAAAGGGTTCGAATTGAAGTAATGGTAAAAATAATAAAACATATTATGCTTAAACTGATACTTGCTTGGGTTTCGCCTAAATAATAGAGTATAGAGAAAAGAGGAATTAATAGTGTAATAGGTATGAGTAAATTATTTCTTATTTGTGGTTGCATTATTATAGTGTTTGAATTGTTCTTTTGGGTGCAAGATTTAAAATCTATAGATTTTTGAAGATTTTGAATCTCTGAAATAAATTTAAGAGAAAACTCATGAGATTGAGGAGTAAGTATTTGTTCTGTTTTAATCCCTCTAAATCCCCATGTAAAATATTCTACCATTGCACTCGGTCTTTCATTTTCCCCCAGAATATTAATAATAATATTTCCAGATGTGGTAAATGGGTATTGAGTGGTTTTTATATCTTTAATATTTTTATATAAAATGTATGATACTGTATCGATTATTACTCCTTTTTTTAGAGATATAAATTTTTTATATATAGATATATTTGCATTTTTGTAAAAAAAATATGTATATATATAGCTGAAAAGGCTGAAAACTGAAATTATTATAAAGAATCCAATTGTTACAATTTTAAAATAAGCGACAGCAAAACTTGTAGAATCAGATAATGTTGATGAAATAAAAAAACTTGTAATAGATATTAATAAAATAATAAAAATTGTGAAAAAAATATGAGAGGCTATAAGGTGTGATAATGAAAATTTTGGTTTAATTTCTTGAAGAACATTTTTGTTATTATTCTCTATTTGTATTCCAATTGTTTCACATATATTTTTCTGTAAATTATTATTATTCTGTATAGATTTAAATACTATTTTAGAGTACGAATCAATAGACCCAAAGGTTATGCTAATCGTTCCAAATATTTTATCTATAAGACTTTCTTTAAAAATTACGCTGGTTATTTGTTTGTTAAAAAATTCAGTATTTTTTGTGCTTAAAAATTTAGATTCTAACTGTATGCTTTTATTTTTAATGAAATATGTATTTGATCGTACTTGAATATATGTAACTAAAAGTATAAGAACTGAAATAATATTAAATTCATATGATTTTATAACGGTTGATAGAATTAAAATAAATAATGCAATTATTACTGGCATAAAAAATGATTTTTTCCAATTTTGTCTATATATACGAGTGTTATAGCGATTTTGTTGTTGATGATTCATAAGGTTGTAAATGTTAGATGTGAACACTATGGAAATAGTACGAAATTTTGAGTAAAAGATATATTTATTATTTTAGAGATATTCTGTTATAGTAAAGATGAAGTATGGTGAGGGAAGTATTTGTGTGTAAACATAAAAGGAACGTCCGAGCTGATAGATACCAGTATTGCCTTCTAACGGAAGGGGCTTTGAAAAAAGTACGGAAAGTGCCACAGAGACGCAGTAATCTTTGATTTTTCGAAGAGGATATGAAACGTTTTGCATTTGCAAAATTCTCATTAGTAATAATGATGAACGGTAAACCCCAATATTTCAGCAAGGTGAGATGGTGTATTTTAATTTTTATGGTACTATTGATTTTAAAATCACTCACTGCTCGATTTTATATGCGAATATAAAACTAGATAGATTCTTCTCTGAAAAACAGAACTCGGCGTATGATCCATGCTTCAAAATAATGATAAATTACCCGCTGTAAATATGGGAAACATAAGACTAACAAGAGATATTATTAAAACTTATTTCGCATCGGGAGAACGACCAAAAATAGAAAAAATTGGAATGGAAATAGAGAAAATAGGGGTGCGATTTCCTGAAGGAGACCCCGTTTCGTACAAAGGAAATAATGGGTTTTTGGCAATCTTAGGGAAAATGTATGAAGAGTTAGGGTGGAAAATAACAAAACAACATGGAAGTTACATTTATCAAATGAAGCGTGGAAATTCTATTTTAGATTTAGAGTCTGATGGGAGAATTGAACTGGCTGGGGCTCCTCATTCATCGTTGCATGATGTGGTAAGAGAATTTAGAATTCATCAAAATGAAATGTCAGAGATGTCAGATGTATTTGGTGTTTCTTGGCTTGGAATTGGATATAATCCACTTGCAAATAACGATAGTATTGAAAGATTAACAGATGATGGAGGGCGACGAGACCAAATAGCCGCTTATAGAAAAGAGTTAGAAAACAAAGAAAATAATAAATATGCGACAGAATGGTCGAAAGGAACTGCGGGAATTCATGTGACTTTAGATTATACATCGGAAAAAGATTTTGGAAAAAAATCGAAAGTTTTATTTTTACTTGCACCAATAATGCAGGCTATTTTTGCAAATTCACCATTTAAAAATGGAGAGTTTTCTGGTCAAATGAATTATAGAATGTTTGTAGCTCAAAAAGGGGTAGAAAAATATGCTCTTTCAAAAAAATTATTTTATTCAAATTTTACTTATGACGATTGGATAGATTTTGTGTGTGAGAAACCAGCCTTATTTTTTGAGAGAGGTGATAAATGGATTTATCCAAGAACAACATTTGGAGATTTTTTAGAAAATGGCTGTGATGAAGAATTTCCAATTGAAGAAGATTTTCATATGCATATGAAATCTATTTGGGCGGATATTCGAATGAGAAATACTATTGAAATTCGTGTATTTGATTCTCTTCCACCGTCGCTGGTTCCGTCTGTTCCTGCTTTTGTGAAAGGAATTGTTTATGATGAACAAAACTTGAATGAATTATATGAAATGGTAAATAATTGGAGTTTTAGTGAGTTTGAAGCTATGAAAGCACAAATTCCGCGAAATGGATTGAATACGGTATTTCGTGGGGAAAAAGTTTTAGATTTTGCAAAAAAACTTTTAGACATGGCAGAAGATGGATTAAAACGAAACAGAACTATTGATGCACATGGAAATGATGAAAGTGTTTATTTAAAACCTATTAAAAAATTTATTTTTATAGAAGGGTGTTCACCGTCACATTGGTTGGTTAAAAATTGGAAAGGGGATTGGGGGCAAAACTTTTTTCCAGTTTTTGAGTGGTGTAAGTATTGAAACAGCTTACATTTCATGAGATTGTAAATATACTATATTTTATAATATTTTTAAGTGTCTATAACTCCAATGCAACAACAATGGAATGAAATGAAAAAAGAAGCAGGCGACTGTATTCTTTTTTTTCAGGTAGGTGATTTTTTTGAAATGTTTGGTGATGATGCCGTAGAAGCTTCGGATATTTTAGAAATTGCATTAACTTCACGACATAAAGAAAAAAATGCCCAACCCATGTGTGGATTTCCGATGAGAGCGGCTGAAAAATATGTTGCAAAATTAACACGAAATGGAAAAAAAGTTGCGATTGTAGAGCAAACAACTCTTCCAGGAAAAACAAAAATTGTAGAACGAAAAATTACACGAATTGTTACACCTGGAACAACTTTTTCAGATCAAGTTTTGGAATCGGGAATGTCTAATTTTATTGCAGCTCTTTATTCTGTTGAAGAAACTATTGCAGTTGCATTTGCAGAGCTTTCAACGGGAGAATGTTTTGTACAAAATTTTCAAAATATTACAGATGCAGTAAAAGAAATGAGTTTAAGAAGTGTTGCGGAGGTGTTGTTAATACCAGAACAATTTAAAAAATATTCTGAAAATTTTAATTACTTTTCTGGTGTGTTATCTCGTCATTTTATGCCAGATAATACAGAGAAATATTTAAAACAATTTTTTAGAGTGCAAACCTTAAAAGCGTTTAATATTGAAAATAATTTTTCTGCTATTTCTGCAACTGCACTATTATGCTCATTTTTAGAAGAAACACAAAAAATAGAATTATCATATTTTTCTGGTGTGAGTTATAAAACGAATACCGATGTGTTAAAATTAGATATTGATACTATAAAAAATCTTGAAATTTTTGCATCGAGTTCTGGAGATAAAAATAATGGATTATTTAAACATATAAATAATACGAAAACGGTTATGGGTTCAAGAATGTTGCAAGAAAGAATGATTCAACCTTTTGCACAAAAAGAAAAAATTATAGCAGAATATAATACCATAGAAGAATTATTGCAGTTCGAAAATTTACTTGAAGAGGTGATACATTCATTTAAAAATGTTTCTGATGTAGAGCGAATTATTGCAAGAATATCGACTCAAAGAGCATCAATTTCAGATTTTGTTTTATTGCAAAAATCTATAGAAGAGATAGATATATTAACTCAAAAAATTGATACAATAGTATTAGAAAATACAAGTTCTAAACAGTTGGAAATGTGGATAGAATGGAATAATTACTGTAAAAAATTGATAAACTGATAAACTGATAAACTGATAAACTGATAAATTGATAAATTAAAGTATTATATATAAAAAATGATAGCTTTTATAAAAGGAACAGTGTTTAAGAAAAATGAAAATGAAAAATCTTCGAGCGTGTTAATAGATGTACACTCGGTTGGGTACCAAGTTTTTCTTCCGAATAGAATTTTGTCTAAATATGTAAAAAATGATAAAATATTTTTGTATACTTTTCATAGAATTGGTGAAAATGTAAACGATTTATATGGAATGGAAACACAAGAAGAATTAGAATTTTTTGAAACATTGCTTTCAGTTTCAGGAATTGGTCCAAAAAGTGCTTTGCTTATGAGTGAAATGTCATTTTCAGATATAGAAAAAGCAATTGAACAAGAAGATATAAAATTTCTTACAAAAGTTCCCGGAGTAGGAAAAAAAACAGCATCTCGCATGATTCTAGAGTTAAAAGGAAAACTTCCAACAATTGTATCAGATGAAAAAGATGGAAATAATGTAGAAAAGAATAGAAATAGGAGTAATAATCAAAAATTAGAAAAATATTCAGATATAAAGCTTATGCTGGAAAGTTTAGGGTTTGCAAAACGAAATATTCAAGAATTATTTGAAACAGCTGAATTTATATCTGAAATATCTGATGCCTCAGATGAAAAAATTGTAAAAATTGCACTACAAAATTTATAATCACAAAATATTATGATAGGAATAATTAACTATAATGCAGGAAATTTACAATCTGTGTGTAATACGCTTGACCAAATGGGGGTTAAATATGTTGTAAGTGAAAATCCAGAAGATTTTGAAACACCGAAAATTACAAAAATAATTTTTCCAGGTGTGGGGCATGCAAAAAGTTGTATGGCAGAATTGAAAAAACGAAAATTTGATATTTTTTTGAAAAATACACAAAAGCCTGTTCTTGGAATTTGTGTGGGAATGCAATTGCTTTTTGAATATTCAGAAGAAGGAGATGAAGCGGGAGAAAATACACAGTGTTTAGGAATAATAAAAGGTTCTGTGAAAAAATTTAAAAAAGTAGATGTAAAAATTGTTCCGCATATGGGCTGGAATGAAGTTTCAAAAATTTCGTATAAACATTGGATTTTTGATGGAATAGAAGATTATTCAGATTTTTATTTTGTGCATTCATATTATTGTTTTCCAGAAAATAGAGTTGATATTTTAGGAATGACAGACTATGAACAATTCAGTTTTTGTTCGGCGGTGCAACATCAAAACTTTATAGGAATGCAATTTCATCCAGAAAAATCGAGCACAGTTGGAAAAAAAATATTAGAAAATTTTATAAAATAATACTTACTACATTACAAAACAAATTATGATGAAAATAGCAGTTTTACCAGGAGACGGAATTGGAGAAGAAGTAATGAAAGAAGCACTAAAAGTATTAAAAAAAGTTGAAGCAAAATTTAATCTACATTTTGACTTTACTCATGGATTAATTGGTGGGGCGGCGTGGCCACAGTATAAAAATCATTTTCCGCAGGAAACACAAGATTTAGTATTGGATTCTGATGCAATTTTATTTGGTTCGGTTGGAGGTCCTGTTGATGCACAAAGTGAGCCAAAATGGAAAGATTGTGAAAAAAATTCTATTTTATCTATTCGTAAACTTTTAGGATTAACAGTGAATTTACGACCAGCACCAATTTATAAAGAATTGCTAGATTTTTGTCCATTAAAAACAGAGATTACAGGAACAGAAAATTTTGAAATTTTAGTTATTCGAGAACTTTCAGGAGGAATTTATTTTGGTGAACATTCTCGTCCAACTGTGGATACAGCAAAAGATGTAGCTGAATATGATAGAAAAACAATTGCCCATATTGCAAAATTTGCATTTGAATCAGCAATGAAAAGAAGTAAAAAACTTACATCGGTTGATAAAGCAAATGTCTTAGAAACTTCTCGATTATGGAGAGAAGTTTTTGAAGATACAGCAAAAGAGTATCCAGAAGTGAAACTTGAAAATGTATTGGTAGATAATATGGTACAACAATTGGTAAAAAATCCTCGTCAGTTTGATGTAATTGCGTGTCCAAATTTGTTTGGAGATATTGTTTCAGATTTAACCTCTGTTTTACCTGGAAGTTTGGGAATGTTGGGTTCTGCAAGTTTTGGAAACAAAAATATTCATTTATATGAACCGTCAGGAGGGTCTGCACCAGATATTGCAGGAAAAGGAATTGCGAATCCTATAGCACAAATTTTATCGGCTTCAATGATGCTTCGACATTCTTTTCATTTAGTTGATGCAGCTGATGCAATTGAAAATGCTGTTTCTGAAGTGATGAAAAATGGATTACGAACAGGGGATATTTATCAGAAAAAAGAAGGATTAAAATTAGTTGGAACTGTTGAAATGGGCGATGCTATTTGTGCAAATATATCTTTGTAAATCTTGCATTCAAGTCTGAGAGTCACGAAAAAGTAAAAGCAAGCATGCAAAAAGAGAAGGATGGTAAAGTTGAGTTGTAACAAGCAACTTAATCC
>DQTD01000064.1 GCA_016839105.1 Candidatus Altimarinota bacterium | reverse complement strand
GGATGCAAAATGCAGGTAAAGAGGAAAAAACTGAAGATAGTATACATACTGAAAATATCGTAGAAGAAGTTGAAAAGGTAGAAGAAGTAGAAAATATAGAAGAAGTAGAAAATATAGAAGAGGACGTAGAATCTGAAAATTTACCAGAGTGGATGCAAAATGCAGGTGAAGAGGAAAAAACTGAAGATAGTATAAATACTGAAAATATCGTAGAAGAAGTAGAAAAGGTAGAAAAGGTAGAAGAGGTAGAAGAAGTAGGAAATATAGAAGAGGATGTAGAATCTGAAAATTTACCAGAGTGGATGCAAGAAACTACTGAAACTGTAGAGCAATCTACAGAAGAATCTATAGAAGAACCTATAGAAGAACCTATAGAAGATATAAATGTTTTAAGTGATCCTTTTGATATTCCGAATGCAGACACTGTAACTCCAATAGAAACACCACAACCTCTAGAAATAATAGAAAAACCTGTAATTAAAGCAATAGATGCAAAAATTAAAAAAGAAAATTCGGTAAAAGTACCAGAATGGTTGAAATTATCAGAATAAAAAATATATATTTTGCATGATAAAACGATTTATTGTAGCATATAATAAATCGTTTTATTTTATGTATATGGCAAATATCGCAATAGCAGGTGCAACTGGTGCAGTAGGGCAAGAAATATTGAATAGTTTAGCAAAAAAAGAATTTCCGGTAAACGAATTAAAATTATTTTCGTCGAGCCGAAGTGCTGGAAACACACAAGCAACTTCTTTTGGTCCTTATATTTTAGAAGAATTTTCAATTGAAGCATGCAAAAATATAGATATTATTTTTTTTGCGGTGGGTGGAGATTTTTCACGGAAATATGCATCTGAACTTCTTGAAAAAAATGATAAAATTATTATTATAGATAATTCATCGGCGTTTCGATATGACAAAAATATTCCACTGGTTGTGCCTGCAATAAATGCTTCAGCTATTAAAAATTCAAGATTAATAGCAAATCCGAATTGTACAACTGCAATTTTAGCAATGGTTTTGCACCCTATATATAAAGAATTTGGATTAAAAAAATGTATTGTTTCAACATATCAAGCAACAAGTGGAGCTGGAAATCCGGGAATGCAAGAATTGCTCCATGAATCAAAAAATTATATTGATGGGTTACCAGTTGAAAATAAAATTTTTTCTCATCCAATTCCGTTTAATTTAATTCCTCATATTGATGTTGAGCAAGAAAATCATTATACAAAAGAAGAAATGAAAGTGACATGGGAAACTCATAAAATTTTTGAAGATGATTCATTTCCTCTTTCTTGTACTGCGGTGAGAGTTCCCATTATTCGTGCACATAGTGAAAGTGTTGTAATTGAAACTAAAAAAAATATTACTGAAAATGGTGGGCTTGAAAAAGTAAGAGAAATTTTAATAAATGCTGTTGGGGTTACATTGCGAGATGATATTCAAAATAATAATTATCCAATGCCATTAAATGCATCAGAAATTGATGAAGTACAGGTCGGACGCATTCGAAAAAATTTAGTTTTTGGAGATTTTGGATTAGAGTTTTTTGTGTGTGGAGACCAGTTATTGAGAGGTGCTGCGTTGAATGCAGTAGAAATTGCAGAATTAGTAAAAATATAGTATAAAATTATTTTACTTACATATTGAAATTCTATACACTGAAAGTAATGAGAAAATTATTTATTATTCACAAATAACATGGCAATTTTACAAGTGAGCCCAACTCGAATGAATCTTCTTGGTTTAGCAAAGAAAATTAAAACTGCAAAAAAAGGGCATAAATTATTGAAAGATAAACGAGATGGGTTAATGAAAGAATTCATGAAACTTATTAAAGAAGCACGAGCGACTCGGCACGAAGTGGAAGATAAAATGAGTGAAGTGTCGTTATTAATTTTAAAAGCGAGTAGAAGTACAAATCCAAAAGTGATTGAAACAGTGTTGTATAATCCTGATGTTTCTATTGAACTAGAAGTGAAAGAAAAAAATATTATGAGTGTAAAAATTCCAGAATTTTCTCATTCGGTTACAGGAGAAGCACTTGGATTTAATACAACGGGAATTTCTCCATTTTTACCACTTTCTATTCAAACTCTGCAAGATGCACTTCCTCTCTTATTAAAATTATCTGGAATGGAGAAAGCCGTAGAAGCGTTAGCAAAAGAGATTGAAGTGACAAGGCGGCGAGTAAATTCTCTTGAATATATAATGATTCCAAATTTGGAAGATACGGTTAAATATATAAAGCTTCAACTGGATGAAGCAAATAGAGATGCTGTTGTTTCGGTTATGCGTGTGAAAGCAATGATTGATAAAAAAGAACGAGAAGAAAAAATGTTACAAGAACGAGTGTAAAATAATATGTATATTTATAAAAAAATCCGAAACAAAATTTGTTTCGGATTTTTTGTTATGACTTTCTGTTTTCTTCTTCTATTTTCTTCTTCTATTTTTTTAGTCGTCGTTATTACTTTTGGTTTTTCCTCCAGTTAAATATTCATAAACAGGGGTTATATGCGGTGCTTCTCTTTTTTGTTTTCTTTGTGTAATTTCTGTAATAATTTTTGTATCTAAT